>VERC01000138.1 GCA_018882825.1 Acidimicrobiia bacterium
GCGCAGGAGAAGCTCGACGGTCTGGTCGCCGACTTCAAGAAGGGCTTCGCCACCTCCGACGGCAGCTCCGTGGTTCCCGACGCTCACGTCGAAGCCCTCGATGAGGCCGAACTGGAGAAGGAAGCCGTCAAGGTCCACAAGCCGGCTCCGAAGAAGTAGCGGTAGAGCAATGGCAGCCACACTTCGCGAACTACGCGGGCGCATCCGCTCGGCCGGGGCGATCAAGAAGATCACCAAGGCCCAGGAGCTGATCGCCACCTCGCGTATCGCCAAGGCGCAAGCCCGGGTGGAGTCGGCCCGTCCGTACTCCAATGAGATCACCAACATGCTGACCAACCTCGCGGCGGAGTCGGCGCTGGACCATCCGCTGCTGGTGGCCCGGGAGAATCCGAAGCGGGCCGCGGTGCTGGTGGTGTCCTCGGACCGCGGTCTGTGCGGCGCCTACAACGCCAACGTGCTGCGCCGCGGCGAGGAGCTCATCTCGCTGCTGCGCGAGGAGGGCAAGCAGGCGGTTCTCTACGTCGTGGGCCGTAAAGCGCAGGGCTACTTCAGTTTCCGCAACTGGAACATCGCCGAGGCGTGGACCGGCTTCTCCGAGCAGCCGACCTACGAGAAGGCACTGGAGATCGCCGAGACCCTGGTGTCCGCGTTCGTCGCCGGCGAGGACGACGAGGACGGCAAGCCTGGTGCTGACGGCATCCTCGGTGTCGACGAGCTGCACATCGTGTTCACCGAGTTCAAGTCGATGCTCACGCAGAATGCGGAAGCCCGTCGAATCGCGCCGATGGAGGTCGAGTACGTCGGAGAGGAAGCCGGTCCGCGCACCCTGTTCTCCTTCGAGCCCGACGCCACCACGCTGTTCGAGTCGTTGTTGCCGCGCTACGTTGCAACCCGGATCTTCTCGGCTCTGCTGGAGGCCGCGGCCTCGGAGTCGGCTTCGCGTCGCCGCGCAATGAAGGCCGCGTCGGACAACGCCGACGATCTCATCAAGATCCTCACCCTGATGGCCAACCGTGAGCGTCAGGCTCAGATCACCCAGGAAATCAGCGAAATCGTGGGCGGCGCAAACGCGTTGGCCGACGCCGCGAAGTAAGGAAGAAAAATGACTGTGACCGCTGATAAGACCACCGCCGGCCGAGTTGTCCGGGTGACCGGGCCGGTCGTCGACGTCGAGTTCCCCCGTGGCGCGGTGCCGGAGCTGTTCAACGCCCTGCACGCCGACATCACGTACGAGGCGATGGCCAAGACGCTGACCCTCGAGGTCGCGCAGCACCTGGGCGACAACCTGGTGCGCACCATCTCCATGCAGCCCACCGACGGTCTGGTGCGCGGCAGCGAGGTCACCGACACCGGTGCCTCCATCTCCGTGCCGGTCGGTGACGGCGTCAAGGGCCACGTGTTCAACGCCCTCGGTCAGTGCCTCGACGAGCCCGGCTACGGCAAGGACTTCGAGCACTGGTCGATCCACCGCAAGCCGCCGGCCTTCGATGCCCTCGAGCCCCGCACCGAGATGCTCGAGACCGGCCTGAAGGTCGTCGACCTGCTGACCCCGTACGTGCGCGGCGGCAAGATCGCCCTGTTCGGTGGTGCCGGCGTCGGTAAGACCGTTCTGATCCAGGAGATGATCAACCGCATCGCCCGCAACTTCGGTGGCACCTCGGTGTTCGCCGGCGTGGGAGAGCGCACCCGTGAGGGCAACGACCTCTGGGTCGAGCTCGCCGATGCCAACGTGCTCAAGGACACCGCCCTGGTGTTCGGTCAGATGGACGAGCCGCCGGGCACGCGTATGCGCGTCGCCCTCTCGGCGCTGACCATGGCGGAGTACTTCCGCGATGAGATGAACCAGGACGTGCTGCTGTTCATCGACAACATCTTCCGGTTCACCCAGGCCGGCTCCGAGGTCTCGACCCTGCTGGGCCGTATGCCGTCGGCCGTGGGTTACCAGCCGACGCTGGCCGACGAGATGGGCGAGCTGCAGGAGCGCATCACCTCGACCCGCGGTCGCTCGATCACCTCGCTGCAGGCCGTGTACGTGCCCGCCGACGACTACACCGATCCGGCGCCGTTCACCACGTTCACCCATCTCGATGCCACGACCGAGCTGTCGCGTCAGATCGCCTCGCTGGGCATCTACCCGGCCGTGGATCCGCTGGCCTCGACCTCGACGATCCTCGCACCCGAGATCGTCGGTCAGCGTCACTACGACGTGGCCCGTCGCGTGCAGGAGGTGCTGCAGCGCTACAAGGAGCTGCAGGACATCATCGCCATCCTCGGTCTCGACGAACTCTCCGAAGAGGACCGCATCACGGTCGATCGGGCCCGCAAGGTGCAGCGCTTCCTGTCGCAGCCGTTCTTCGTGGCCGAGGTGTTCACCGGCATGCCGGGCATCTTCGTGCCGGTGGAGGACACGGTCGACTCGTTCGAGCAGCTGGTGAACGGCGATCTCGACGATCTGCCCGAGCAGGCCTTCCTCAATGTGGGCGACGCGGACAGCGCCCGGGCCAAGGCCCGTGAACTCGAGGCCAACTCCTGATGCCACTGGCCGTCGAGCTCGTCTCGCCTGAACGGACCCTGTTCTCGGGTGACGCCACCATGGTGCGGGCCCGCACCGTGGGCGGTGGCGACATCGCCTTCCTGACCGGTCACACCCCGTTCGTGGGCGCGCTCGACAACTGGGTGGTGGAGATCACGCTGGTCGAGGGTGGTCGTGAGGTGGCGGCCGTGCACGGTGGGTTCATCGAGGTCAGCAACGACCACGTGAAGATCCTGTCGGATCTGGCCGAGTTGTCCTCGCAGATCGACGTCGAGCGTGCCCGGCGGGCCAAGGAGCGGGCCGAGGCCGCCGTGCAGCGTGGCGATGACGATCACGCCACCGCCGATCTGGCTCGGGCCAGCGCACGCCTGGTGGCGGTCGAACAGTTCCATTGATGAGGATCCGCCGCGCCAGCGCGCTGGTCGGCCTCGTCGTGCTGGTCGTGGCCGTGATCGCCTCGGCCTGTTCCTCGGACACCACCGGTTCGTCGCCGGCGTCACCGGTGTCGCTCGACGCGGGCGCCGTCGCCCGCTCCGGACCGACGCTCGACGCCATCGTCGAGCGCATCATGGAGGCCACCGGCGTGCCCGGTGTGGCCGTCGGGGTCGTGTACGACGGTGAGGTCGTCGTCGCCAAGGGCTACGGCGTGCGCGAAGTCGGCACCGACCTCGCCGTGGACGCCGAGACGGTGTTCCAGTTGGCCTCGTTGTCCAAGCCGCTCGGGTCGACGGCCGTGGCCGGTGTCGTCGGTCGTGGCCTTCTGGACTGGAACCAGCCCATCGTCAGCGAACTCCCCGACTTCGCCCTCAGCGATCCGTATGTGACGGCCAACGTCACCGTGGCCGACATGTACAGCCACCGCAGCGGTCTACCGGGCGCACCCGGCAACGATCTCGAGACGTTCGGCGAGGGTCAGGCCGAGATCGTCCGGCGTCTGCGCTACCTGCCCCTCGGTCCGTTCCGGGCGCAGTACTCGTATTCGAACTTCGGTCTGACCGTCGGTGGTCTGGCCGCGGCATCCGCCTACGGAACGTCGTTCGCCCGGATGGCCGACGAGGTGCTGTTCACGCCGGCGGGGATGACGTCGACCTCGTATTCGTATGCCGACTTCGTCGCTCGGGACAATGCCGCCCGACTCCATGCCCGGCGCGACGGACGGTTCCAGGCCCTGTTCACCCGGAATGCCGATGCGCAGGCCCCGGCGGGCGGCGCCAGTTCCAACGTGGTCGATCTGAACCGGTGGATGCTGCTGCACCTCGGTGAGGGTCGTCTCGACGGTCGCCAGATCATCGACCCCGAGGCGCTGGCCGAGTCCAAGCGGCCCCACATCGCCACCGAGGCCGACAGCGATCCGAACACCGTCGCCAGCCAGTACGGACTGGGCTGGAACGTGGCCACGTCGATCATCGAGCCGTCGCTGCTCGCGTTGTCGCATTCGGGAGCCTTCGACCATGGCGCCGGCACCACCGTTCGCCTGCTTCCCGAACTCGGATTCGGCATCGTCGTGCTCACCAACGCGCAGCCGGTGGGCGCCGCCGAGGCCATCGCCGACGAGTACACCGACGTGCTGTTCCACGGTCGAGCCGGTCGGAACTGGCTCGACGACCTCTGGGGGCCCGGCCTGGCGCCGCTCACGACGCCCAAGATCGTGGAGAAGCCTGCGTCACCGTCACCGTCCCCGGCCCGACCGATGTCGGCCTATGTCGGTACCTACGCCAACGACTATTCCGGCCCGATCACGGTCGTTCCGAATGGTCCCGGGTTCGCGCTGCTCCTCGGCCCGAACGGCATGACGCAACTGCTCTTCGAGCCGCTCGATGGCGACACGTTCGCAGGCTTCTTCCCCCTCGAGATCCAGGGCGCCATGGTCCCCATCACCTTCGAGTTCGACGGTGACCCGCTGCGGGCGTCGGCAGTCGTGATCGGATCGCCCGATTCGGCGCCGCCGTGGATGATCCTGCCCCGTGTCGCCTGATCGACTGCTTCGCCGCCTCGGTCCGGCCCTGCTGCTGGTGGCCGTCCTCGTCTCGTGTTCGTCGGGGTCGGCCGGGGGAGACGCCACCACGTCCACCCGGAGCTCGCCACCGGTCAGTGGATTCGTGCAGGGCACCGATGGTGTGTTGCTCGAGTACCGCGACTGGGGCGGTGAGGGTCCGCCGATCGTGCTGCTCACGGGACTGGGCAACTCGGCGGCGGTGTTCGACGACCTCGCCCCTCGTCTCACCGCCGGGCACCGCGTCATCGGTCTGACCCGGCGGGGCTTCGCGCCGTCCACGGTCACCGCCGACGGTTACGACGTCCCGACCCGCGTGGCCGACGACATCGCCGCTCTCGACGGGTTGGGCATCGAGCGGGCACTGTTCGTCGGGCATTCGATCGCCGGTGACGAACTCACCTCGCTGGCCCGGCAACGACCGGATCTCGTTGCCGGTCTCGTCTACCTCGATGCCGCCCTCGATCGATCCGATCCGGGGTTGGTCGTGTTCGCGCAGTGCGCCCCGCTCGCGCCGCCCGTCGATCAGGTCGTGGACCTCTCGGCCGTCCTGCGCGAGGTCGACGGACAGGTCGGACTGGTCGACATGGAGGCCGCGGCCCGTCTGCTCGAGTTACAGCGCGGCGGCCCGGTCCCTGCCGCCGAGGTGTGGCGACGGTTCTACCTCGGACCGGGCGGTGTCGTGCTCGATGTCGAACCGGTCGCCGTGGTGGCGGCGATGGATGCGGGCACGAACTCCTTCACGCCCGACTACCGCGGCATCGCCGTGCCGGTCACGGCGCTGTACGGCGACGATGCCGACCCGACCGCTGCCTTCCCGTTGGTGGCTCGGGCCAGCGCCGAGGTGAAGGAACGACTCGCCGACTGCGCCCGTCGGATCGCTGCGGTGAAGCGCAGCGCCGGTGCCGAGCGGGTGCGCGACCAGGTGCCCGACGCCGTGATCGAGATCGTGCCCGGTGGACCGCATTACTTCTTCCTGCAGCAACCCGATCTGGTGGCGGACCGGATCCTGGCCACGGCCCGACGCGCCGGATGGTGAGCCCGGTCGGGCACCGCGCCCGTCGATCGACGATGCTCGGGCGATGAGCATCAATCTGGTCCTGCTGGCGCTGGCCACGACCACGTCCCCGCTGTTCGTGTTGGCGGCCGTCGTGATGATGTCGTCGAGTGGTCGGGTGCGCGACGCGTGGGCGGCGGTGGCCGGATGGATGGTGTCGATCGGCGCGGCGTGTGCCGCGGTGATGCTCATCGGCGGATTCGCCGCCGGCGGGGCCCGGCACGCCACGCCGTGGTGGATGGCGGCGATCGACCTCGTCCTCGGTCTCGCGCTCGGGGTGTTCGCGGTGCGCGAGTGGCGGCGGTCCCGACAGGATCCGGCGCAGCACCTCCCCAAGTGGTACTCGAGGGTCGGGTCGATGTCGATCGTCGCCGCCTTCGGCGTCGGGCTCTTCCTCCCCGCCAACGTGCTGGGCTATGCCGCCGGCAACGAGATCGCCCAGCAGCACATGACCGGTGTCGGTCGGTGGCTGGCGCTCGGGGCCTACATCCTGATCGGCTCGTTGCTGGAGGCCGGTCCGGTGCTGTGGTTCACGCTGCGCCCGGCGTCGCGCCAGCGCCTGCTGCCCCGCTGGAACACGTGGCTCACCGCGCACTGGCAGGAGGTCGTCGCCGTGCTGTTCACCGTGATCGCCGCCTTCCTGCTGATCAAGGGCGGCGTCGCCCTGGTCAGGTCGGGCTGATCAGGTCCTGCCGATCAATCCGTGATGACGATGTTCTCGATGCCGATCGCCGGTTCGGGATAGCGCAGGTCGAGGCGTTCGAGCGACTCGATCAGGATCTGCGACACCACCAGATTGCGGTACCACTTGCGGTCGGAGGGCACGATCCACCATGGGGCGTGCTCGGTGGCCGTCTCGGCGATGGCCTCCTGGTAGGCCACGGTGTAGGCGTCCCAGTGGG
>VERC01000139.1 GCA_018882825.1 Acidimicrobiia bacterium
GATCCATGCATCCCACGCCACCTGCTCCAGACCGAACGCCCCGCCGGGCTGCGGTCGCAACGGCACCGTGCGGGTGACGCGCTGCAATCCCAGTCGCTCGTAGAAGCGCGCCGATCGTTCGAGATCGGTGCAGTTGGAATTGACGTGATAGATCCGACTGGCGCTGATCGGCACGTTCACCCCGCTCGCGATCCGGACCGGGTCACCACGACTCGGGATCGGCGACGACGGAGGCGGGCACGTCGAAGCGGTACAGCTCCGACGCGTTCTGCCATGTGATGCGCTGGACGTCCTCGGGCGGCAGAGCACCGATCTCGCGTCGCACGACCTCCTGGGTGTTCGGCCACGTCGAATCGCAGTGCGGGTAGTCGCTCTCCAGCAGGATGTTCTCCACCCCGATGCGCTCGCGCTGCACGAAGGCCGACGGGTCCTCCACCGCACAGAACCAGAAGTTGCGGGCCAGCACCTCGGCCGGCGTGAGATCGGTGCCCGTCCATGTGCCGTACATGTCGTGGTAGCCGAGCATGTGGTCGAGACGGTCCATCAGACCGGCCACCCAGCCGATGCCGCCCTCGGACAGACACAACCGCAGGTCGGGGTACTTCACCGGGTACATGGAGTAGAGCCAGTCGACCGCGGCGAACATGGCGTAGCCGAAGAACAGCACGCCGACGGTGTCGGGCGGCGCGTCGGGGGCGGTGGCCGGCGACGTTCCCGACGAACCGATGTGCAGGTTGATGACGGTGCCGGTCTCGGCACAGGCCTCCATGAACGGATCCCAGTGGCCGGTGTGCAACGACGGCAACCCCAGCATGTGAGGGGCCTCGGTGAAGGTCACGGCCCGGAATCCCCGCTCGGCGTTGCGGCGGATCTCGGCGGCGGCCAACTCGGGGTCGAGCAACCACGGGATCTGACAGGGGATGATCCGCTCGGGATGCGCCCCGGCCCACGCCTCGATGTGCCAGTCGTTCCACGCCCGCACCGTGGCCAGTGCCAGCTCGGTGTCGGTGGTGGTCTGCTGCAGGCGCTGCCCGCAGAACCCGGGGAGGAACGACGGGAAGTTCACCGAGGCCCACACGCCGTTGAGGTCCATGTCGGCCACACGGGCATCGATGTCCCATGCGCCGCGTCGCATCTCGTCGAAACGGGCCGGCTCGAACGAGTACTCCGACACCGGGCGACCGACGACGGCGTTGAACCCGACGTTGGGGATGTCGTGGCCGTCGTAGACCCAGGTCTCGGAACCGTCATCGGTCTCGACCACGCGTGGTGCGCGATCCGCGAACCTGGCCGGGAGCCGACCGGCGAACGTGTCGGGCGGTTCGACGATGTGGTCGTCGGCCGAGATGATCGTGTAGTGCCGCGGGCGCCTCTCGGGCTCGGGCAGGAACGTCACCGTGCCGGTCACCGACTTGCCGCCGGTGGTGAATCCGCTGTTGGCGGCGAGATCGTCGAGGTTGATGGCCATTGGTCCCTCCTCAGTCCAGGACGTCGGGCTCGTCGCGCAGGAGCTGACGCACCGCTCCGGCCCAGTACACATCGGTGCCCCGTTCCAGCAACGAGGCCTTCATGGCCGGCCGCAACGAGGCGGGCACGACGGTGGCCGGTCGACCGGCGGTCACCACGTCGACCATGAGACGACACTGTCGGTCGAGGGTGGCCGCCTTGTAGGTGGCCTCCTCGATGGTGGGAGCGGTGACGATCGCGCCGTGATTGGCGAGGATGACCACCGTGGCGTCACCGATGCGGTCGGCCAGATCGGCGCCCAGTTCCGCCGAGTCGATCTCACCGGCGTACTCGCTCACGAAGCCCAGTTCACCGTCGTACATCGACGACTGCTGGTGCAGGAACTCGGGCACCAGTCCCATCGCCGCCAGCAGCACGACGTGGTACGGGTGGTTGTGGACCACCACGCGGGCATCGGCCCGTCGACGATGCAGTTCGGTGTGGATCCGCACGGCGGGCGTGACGTCCCATCGACCTTCGAGCACGCGCCCCTCGCCGTCGACGCGACACACATCCGAGGCCGACACCTCGTCCCACCACAGACCCCAGGGGTTGACGAGCATCGAGCCGTCGTCGCGATCGGTCCAGGTGATGTGACCGGCGATGTTCTCGCTGAACCCCTCCCGGCACAGGATGCGGAAGGCACAGGCCAACTTCTGGCGATCGGTGAGTTCGACGCCGATGGGCGGGGTGATCGACGGCGACCACACCTCGGCGCCGCCCTTGGACAACTCGAGGTGCGCCGGAACGTCGACCTCGCGCAGTCCCGTCTCGTCGTCGGCTCCGATCGTCACCGGCTCCCCTTCCGATCCGTCCTCGACGCGGGTCCGACCCGACGTACCGGCCCCCCGACCGATGCCCCATGGTACGACCATCGGACAGGCGCCGTTCCCACCGATGTGGTCGACTGTCGGCCATGACCGCTGTCGCCTCCCCCATCGTCGTCTCCACACCCGGCGGCGAGGTGCGGGGCACGGCCGACGGCACCGTCGCCTCCTTCCTCGGTATCCCCTATGCCGCTCCCCCCTCCGGTTCCCGTCGCTGGGCCCCACCGGCGCCGGCCGCGCCGTGGTCGGGTGTGCGCGACACCACCTCCCACTCCCCCGCGGCCTGGCAGCCGGTGGGCGGTCCGCTCGACGGACTGGTGCCCGGCATGGGTTCGGCCCATCAGGGCGACGACCACCTCAGCGTCAACGTGTGGACGCCCTCGGTCGACGGCTCGGCTCCCGTGCTGGTGTGGATCCACGGCGGCGCCTTCTCCATCGGTTCGTCGAGCCTGCCCGTGTACGACGGACGGCGACTGGCGGCCACGACCGGTGCGGTGGTCGTCTCGCTCAACTACCGACTGGGCGCGTTCGGGTTCCTGTTGATCGACGATCCCGACGCCACCGCCAACGTCGGGTTGCTCGATCAGGTCGCCGCCCTCGAATGGGTGCGCGACACGATTGCCGCCTTCGGGGGTGACCCGACCCGGGTGACCGTGTTCGGGGAGTCGGCCGGTGGGGGCAGCGTGCTGTCGTTGCTGTCGATGCCCCGCGCCGTCGGCCTGTTCCGCAGTGCCATCGTGCAGAGCGGGGCCACCGATCTCCTGCTCGGCCGCCCGCAGGCCCTGGCCGTCGCCGACGCCGTCGCCCGCGCCGCCGGACTCGAGCGCGTCGACCTCGACGCCCTGCGACGCCTGTCGCCCGAGGAGGTGCTCGCCGCCCAGGCCACCGCCGCCGGCGAACTGTTCGCCACGGTGGGGACGATGCCGTTCCACCCCTGCGTCGATGGCGACGTGATGCCCACCGATTGGCTCACCGCCTCGCGCACCGCACTCAACCCGGTGCCGGTGATCATCGGCACCACCCGCGACGAGATGGATCTGTTCGCCATGTTCGATCCGGTTGCGGCCACGCTCGATGACGACGCGCTGCGCGCCCGACTCCAGCGCACCGGCCGCGACATCGACTCGCTCGTCGATGCCTATGCCATGACGGGTACGACTGCACCACCCGCAGTGTGGCGAAGGGTGAACACCGACATGGCCATGTGGTTGCCGGCCATCCGCATCGCCGAGGCCCGGGCCGAGCACGCGCCCACCTGGATGTACCGCTTCGACTGGGAGGCGTCGGCCCCCGACATGGGTGCACCCCACGGCGTCGACATCCCCTTCCCGTTCACCACCATCGACATCGACGGCTGGGACCGGTTCGTCGACGATCCGACGGCGGCCACCGACCTGGCCTACACCATCCAGCGAGCGTGGGCCTCCTTCGCCCGCGACGGCGCACCTTCACTCGACGGCCACGACTGGCCGACGTACGACGTCGATCGGCGCGCCACCGCGCTGTTCGGTCGCCACGTGACGATCACCGACGACCCGAACGGCGCCGTGCGCCGGGCGTGGTCCTGAGAGGGGGAACCATGCAGTTCCAGATCATGGGCACGACCGGGGTGACGGTCAGTCGCTACTGCCTCGGTGCGATGATGTTCGGGGCGATGGGCAACACCGACCATGCCGAGTGCATCCGCATCATCCACCGGGCGCTCGACGCTGGAGTCAACTTCATCGACACCGCCGATGCCTACTCCGGCGGTGAGAGCGAACTGATCGTGGGCAAGGCGATCTCGGGTCGCCGCGACGACCTCGTGGTGGCCACGAAGATGTACCACCCGATGGGCGATGGACCGAACCGACGTGGCAACTCGCGTCGGTGGATGCGTCAGGCGGTGGAGGGCAGTCTGCGTCGTCTCGGCACCGACCGCATCGACCTGTACCAACTGCACCGCTTCGACGAGACCGTCGACCTGACCGATGTCGTCGGTGGTCTCACCGATCTCACCTCCGACGGCTCCATCGTCTACGCCGGCCATTCGTCGTGGCCGGCCGAGCGCATGGTGGAGGCGCAGTGGACCTCCGAGCGCCTCGGTGGCGTGCGGTTCCGCTGCGAGCAGGCCTCGTACTCGATCCTCAAGCGGCGCATCGAACGATCGGTACTACCCACCGCGGCGCGCTACGGACTCGGCGTCATCACCTACAGCCCGCTCGGCGGCAGCTGGCTGTCGGGTCGGTACCGCGACCTCAACGACATCCCGGCCGAGTCGCGCCTGGCCATGATGGGTCGGCGATGGGGTGTCGAGGTCGACTCACCCGAGAACCGGGCCCGCATGGAGGCCGTGGTCACCCTCCAGGCCCTGGCCGACGAGGCCGGACTCCCCCTCGCCCATCTGGCCACGGCCTGGGCGCTCGAACATCCCGACGTCACCTCGGTGATCATCGGTCCTCGCACCATGGAGCAGCTCGACGACCTGCTGCTGTGTGCCGACCTGCGCCTCGACCTCGACCTGCTCGACCGCATCGACGCGTTGTTCGCGCCGGGTGACGACGTCATCGAGGACGACCGTTCGATCCCCAACCGGGCGCTGTCGCGTTCGGCCCGACGTCGGCCGGAGGCGGCGCGATGAGTGTCGAGCGCGTGCACTACGACGAGTTCGCCTACTTCCGCGACAACGCCGACGAGGCCGGGATCGCGTGGAACGGTCCTCCGATCGTGCGTCGCGAGCGCATCGCCGTCGACGGTGAGCGGTCGCTGAGTGCGCTGGTGTGGGGCGAGGGGCCGCCCGAGATCGTGCTGCTCCACGGGGGCGCCCAGAACGCCCACACCTGGGACACCGTGGCGTTGGCCCTCGACCGCCCGCTGCTGGCCATCGACCTGCCCGGCCACGGCCACTCCGACGGGGGGATCTCCGGCAGCCTCGACGTGCGCCACAACGCCCGCGACATCGAGGTGGTGGTGCGGGCCCTGGCGCCCGATGCCCGCATGGTGGTGGGTATGTCGCTGGGGGGCATGACCAGTCTGGCCCTGGCCGACCTCGCCCCGGATCTGGTGCGCCGTCTCGTGCTGGTCGACGTCACTCCCGGTGTCGACGGGCCCAAGGCCCAGCAGATCACCGCGTTCATCGACGGCCCCGAGACGTTCCCCAGTTTCGACGAACTGTTGGCCCGCACGATCGAGTTCAACCCCACGCGCACCGAATCGTCGCTCCGGCGCGGCATCCTCCACAACGCCATGCAGCTCGACGACGGTTCATGGGTGTGGCGCTACCGGCGCATCACCGAACCGGCCGGCGAGTCGGGCGGTGGGCGGGGCCACCCCGACTTCTCCGCACTGTGGGACATGCTCGGGGCCACCACCATGCCGCTCATGCTGGCCCGGGGGATGCTGCCCCAGTCGGTGGTCGACGACGCCGACGAGGCCGAGGTGCTGCGGCGCCGACCCGACGCGGCGGTGGTGCGGTTCGAGCGAGCCGGCCACAGCATCCAGGGTTATCAACCCGTCGAACTGGCTGCGGCACTGGCAGACTTCTGCGACCGATGAGCGACTCGACCGACGCTCGCCGCTGGACCCTCGCCGACATCGGCGACCTCTCGGGGCGGGTCGCCGTGGTCACCGGCGCCAACTCCGGACTCGGTCTGCAGATCTCCATCGACCTGGCCGCGGCCGGTGCGCGAGTGGTGATGGCCTGTCGGAACCGTGACAAGGCGAACTCGGCGATCGCCGAAGTGCTGGCCACCGGACCGCGCGGCACCGCAGAGTTCCTCGAACTCGACCTCGCCGACCTCGGCTCGGTGACCCGGGCCGTCGACGAGTTGGCCTCGCGCACCGACCGTCTCGACATCCTCGGCAACAACGCCGGTCTGATGGCCACCGACCGCTCGCAGACGGCCGACGGGTTCGAGATGCAGTTCGGGGTCAACCACCTCGGCCACTTCGCCCTGACCGGACGCCTTCTCGATGCGCTGCGCGCCGGGTCACGCGTCGTCTCCGTCTCCTCGCAGGCCCACCGCATGGGTAAGATGAACTTCGACGACCTGATGGGTGATGGCAAGTACCGCACCTGGGGCGCCTACGGCCAGAGCAAGCTGGCCAACCTGCTGTTCATGCGCGAATTGGCGGAGCGTCTTCGCGCAGCGGGCCTGC
>VERC01000140.1 GCA_018882825.1 Acidimicrobiia bacterium
GGCCACCCCCGGGTCCGATGGTGCTCGGTGAGGTGGCCGAGGTCGTCGCCGGATTCCGCGACGAGTTCTACGTCGTCGCCCGCCACATCGACGAGGCCGGGATCGACGACCGCCGCCCGCGCCTCGTCACCTCGGGCTCGGTGGAACCCGGTCGGGTGTTGTGGGGTGAACGGCCGGCGCGCGTGAACGGTCGCTCGTTCCGGTGTCCGGTGGTCGATGTCGAGGCCCTGGCCCGGTCGGTCGCCGACGATCCTGCCGGTCGACGTCTGCGCTCGCGACTCGAACGACGTACGTCCCCGAAGGTCCTCGTCGCCACGCAGACGCGGATCATCGAGGCGGTGGCCGATCCCGAGGGCCGATTGTGGCCGTCGGTGCCCGTGGTGTCGGTGCTCCCGACCGACCCGGCCGTCGACGTGTGGGACGTGCTCGCCCTGCTCTCGTCACGGGAGGCGACACGATTCATGGCTCGCCGATCGCTGGGCACCGGATTGGCCACTGGCACCATGCGGGTCTCGGCGCGCGTGGTGCCCACGCTCCCGCTGCCCGGGGATCGTGCGTCGTGGCGAGCGGCAGCCGACGCGCTGCGGGACGGTGCGCTCGTCGACGATCCGGCGGTGCTCGACGCGATGTCGAACGCGTTCGGTCAGGCGTCCGTGCGGCGCAACGGAAGGAGCCGACTGTCGGCCAGTGCCACCGTCCGGTGATGCTGCACGGCGCGGTACTCCGCACTCGTGATCATGTCGAGGAACGCAGCGCGACTCGGGTAGCGGATCAGCACGACCTCGTCCCAGTCCTCGTCGGCCGGAGCGATGAGCGAGGGTGACATCTCGCCCATGAGCTCGATCGATCCTCCCCGAGCCAGCACCATGGGCACCACGGCGGCGCCGTACTCGGCGTAGGCCTCCCGGCCGGTGCGGCCCGAGTCGTCGTCGGCGCGCTCGGCGTAGCGCAGCAGGTTGAGCATCACCACCGGACCGTCATCGACGGAACCGGCGAAGCGCTGGAGCTGTTCGGAGGAGGGTTCGATGGTGGCCACCCCCGGACCGTAGGCCGTCCGGTCGCCCGAGCGTCGACCCGACCTCGACCCGACCTCGACCCGACGTTGACCCGAACGGTGGAGGGCTGGCAACATGACGGCGACATCACGAGCGGCCCGGTCTCACCGGGCTCGGCAACCTGGGGCGAACACCCAAGGTGCCCGCCCACCTCCACGGTGGGGATGCGGTCCCGGCGACGGGACAACCAAGTCGTTCGAGGAGCACCCGTCATGACCGATCCGAGCCGTCGTGCGCCACTCAGCGCCGATGTCCTTCCCGCCAGCGGTGCCTGGCGACCGGGCGACGAGCCCGGACATCGGCGATTCCTGACCACTCCCACCGGTCGACCGTTCGCCCTGGAAGGAGGCGGCGTGCTGTCGTCGGTGACCGTCGCCTACGAGACGTGGGGCGAACTTTCGGCCGATGCCTCCAATGCAATCCTGCTGTGTCACGCGCTCACGGGCGACAGTCACGCTGCCGGATCGAGTGGTCACGGTCATCCGACCGAGGGCTGGTGGAACGGGCTGGTCGGACCGGGTCGGGCCTTCGACACCGACCGGTACTTCGTCGTGTGTGCCAACGTCCTCGGTGGTTGTCAGGGTTCGACGGGACCGAGCTCGATCGATCCGGCGACCGGGCGTCCCTACGGTTCGGCGTTCCCGGTGGTCACCATCCGCGACATGGTGCGCTCCCAGGCACTCGTCGCCGATCACCTCGGCATCGCGAAGTGGCTCGCTGTCGCCGGTGGCTCCATGGGGGGCATGCAGGTCCTGGAATGGGGCGTCATGTTCCCCGAGCGCGTGCGCTCGCTCATCCCCATCGCCACCACCCTGGCCGCCAGTGCGTGGCAGATCGGACTTTCGAGCGTGCAGCGAAGCACGATCGTGCTCGATCCCAAGTGGCGCGGCGGTGACTACTACGACGCTGCCGACGGCGACGGCCCTCACCTGGGTCTGGCCCTGGCGCGCCAGACCGCCCACATCACCTACCAGAGCGATCCCTCGTTCGAGCGCAAGTTCGGACGCAACGAGGAGGATCCGATGGACGAGGGGTTCACGCCGTGGCAGCGCTTCTCGGTCGAGAACTACCTCGACTACCAGGGAGCGAAACTCGTTCGACGCTTCGACGCCAACTCCTATCTCGTCATCAACCGGGCCATGGACCTGCACGATGTCGGTCGCGGTCGTGGTGGGTTGGAACGCGCCGTTCGTCGGATCACCGCGCCGGTGCTGACCGCGTCGATCTCCTCCGACGTGCTCTATCCGCCTCATCAGCAGAAGTTGCTGCACGACATGGTGGCGGAGAACGGCGTGCGTGCTCGTCACGTGTTGGTGGAGTCACAGGCCGGACACGACGGGTTCCTGATCGAGGACGCGCAGATCGCGGCCGCGGTCGTACCCTTCCTCGACGAGATCGAGAGGCGACGATGAACGATCCGACCGAGCCCGCGCCGTTGCACCCCGAGACCCGCGCCATACGCGCCGGTCGGGCCGACAACGACCGTGCACTGGCGCCGATCCTGTGGGCGTCCACCACCTTCGTGACGCCGACGGTGGAGGAGGGGCGGCGAATGGCCGTCGGCGTCGGCTCCACCCGCTTCTACAGCCGTTACGGCAACCCGACCGTCGCCGGGTTCGAGGATGCCATCGCCACGCTGGAGGGCGCCGAGTCGGCGCGGGCCTTCGCCTCCGGCATGGGGGCGATGACGGCCGTGGTGCTGGGCCTGTGCTCCACCGGTGATCACATCGTCGCCCAGCGTCAGCTCTACGCCGGCACCCAATTGCTGCTGCAGTCGGTGTGTCCCCGTTTCGGGATCGAGGTGACCTTCGTCGACGGCACCGAGCCGGGGGCCTTCGCCGCGGCCGTCCGCCCCGGTCGCACGACGATGATCGTGGCCGAGACGCCGGCCAATCCTCGTCTCGATCTCGTCGATCTCGACGAACTCGGCGCCATCGTGGGGCCCATCACCGTGGTGGACTCCACCTTCGCCACACCGCTGGCGCAGCGGCCGCTCGAGTACGGCGTGGATCTGGTGGTGCACTCGGCCACCAAGGCCATCGCCGGCCACAACGACGCCACCATCGGTGTGGTGGCGGGCTCGGCCGACTACCTCGACTGGCTCTACTCCTTCGCCGTCATCCAGGGCGCCAACGCCTCGCCGTTCGACGCCATGAACGCGTTGCGCGGCCTGCGCACTCTCGCCGTACGACTGGAACGTCAGAGTGCCTCGGCTCAGCGGTTGGCCGAATTCCTCGAGGATCATCCCAGGGTGACCGAGGTGCGCTATCCGGGTCTGTCCTCCCATCCCCAGTTCGAACTGGCCCGTCGTCAGATGGACCTGCCCGGCGGACTGCTCACCTTCGAGGTGGCACCGGGTGAGGCCGGCGCGCTCGAGGCCGGACGCGCCTTCGTCGAAGGTGTCGAACTGGCGCAACTCGCCACCTCGCTCGGTGGACCGGAGACGCTGGTGACCCATCCGGCCTCGACCACCCATGCCAGCCTCACCCCCGAGGAACTGGCGGCGAACGGCATCACCCCGGCCACGGTGCGCGTCTCGGTGGGACTCGAGCACGTCGACGACATCGTGCGTGATGTCGCTGCCGCGCTCGAACGCGTCTGACCCTCGCCCATGCCCGAAATGCTCGAGGTCGAGTCGTACCGGCAGATCGCGTCACGGGCCCTCGGTCGCCGCATCGAGGCCGTGGAGGTCCGCGACCCGTGGTTCGTGAAGGGGGGCATCGACCCGGATGCGGTGGTCGCCGCACTCCGACGTCGACGGTTCGTGGCCGATCGTCGGATCGGCAAGCTCCTGCTGCTCGACACCGACGACGGCTCGACGCTCGGCGTTCGGTTCGGCATGACCGGTGTGCTCGAACTCGACGGTGTCGACGGCATCGATGGTCTCGCCTACGGCAGCACCCGACGCGATCCGGCCTGGGAACGGTTCATCGTCCACTTCGACGGCGGTGGTTCGTTGCGCGTGCGCGACGCACGTCGACTCGGTGGGGTCGAACTCGACCCGGACGAGTCCAGACTCGGCCCCGATGCCACCACGGTCGACCGGACCACGCTCTCCGACGCGCTCTTCGGCTCGGCCGCTCCCGTCAAGGCCCGTCTGATGGACCAGTCCCGCATCGCCGGCCTCGGCAACCTCCTGACCGATGACCTGCTGTGGCGGGCCCGGATCGATCCGACCCGCACCGCCGGCTCACTCGATGCCGGCGAGGTGCGGCGACTCCACTCCGCCATGCGCGCCACCCTGCGCGTGCTGGGTCGTCGGGGCGGCTCGCACACCGGGGACCTGCAGGACCAGCGGCACCGCGACGGCCATTGCCCCCGATGCGGGTCCCTGCTGCAGCGGCAGTCCGTGGGAGGACGCACCACCTACTGGTGTCCCGCCGAACAGATCTGAGCGGCGCATGCCGCGCTGGGGCCGGCCCGTTGGCGCAGACGGCCCCGTCTAGGGTTCCCGGCGTGCCGTCCCGTTCCACCGCCGCCGTCGCACTGTTCGCTGCGGCGCTAGCGCTGCTGCTATTCGCGATAGGTGGCGGATGGGACTCGCCCGATGCATTGGCTCAGATTCCACCAACCACGGCTGTCCCTCCGACCACTCCCTCGCCTCCGACCACCGCCGCTCCGCCGACCACCGCCGCTCCGCCGACCACCCTGACTCCAACCACTACATCTCCCACGACGACCGTTCCCGAGACGACGACGACCCAACGGGCACCGTCCACGACCCAGCGGTCCACGTCCACCACCTCGTCGAGCACCACCTCGACCTCGTCGACCACGACCACCACCATCGCCTCGGCGTTGGTGCCCCCGGGCTACAGCGATCCTGATTCGGGTGGATCCAGCTTCCTGACGACAGGACGCAAGATCGGTCTCGTGGTGACGATCCTGGTTCTGCTCGGCGTGTTCATGGGCGTGCTCAGCTACCTCTACTGGCGGGCAACACGTCCGGGTGCCGACGGTGGTGGCGGAGGCTCCGCTGGTCCGGGTGGCGAGGGTCCGTCGGCCGGGCCGGTCGGTCCTCTCGATCAGATGGTCGCCGATGCGCTTCGTCCCGGCCCGCAGGTGACGCTGGACGATCTCGGACTCAACTGAGCCGGCGTCGTCGCCTCGTCGCGACGGTCCATCCGACGACGCCGGGACGTCAGTTCGCCACCAACCCCGCGACGCGAGCGCGCACGACAGCACGGATGCGGTCGAGGTGATCGGGACGGTTGGCGACCGAGACCGCCGCTCCCTGCAGCAGCCACCAGATCGTGAGGTCGGACTCCTCGTCGAGGTCGTCGCGATCGTCGAGGTCGCCATCCGACAGGGAGGGGACGAGTCCGCGGGCATCGCGCACGAGCGCGTGCAACTGGGCCCGACGGGCGGCGACTGCGGCGGTGAGTCGAATGGTGACTCCTTCGGGGCGCCGGTTCGCCTCGGTGCACGACTCCGGGAAGGCCGTGGCGGCAGCGAGTCCCGGATTGACCGCCGACCACGTGAGGAACGCATCGGCCCAGGCGAGGAGGCGCGCCAGGGGATCGGCCCCATCTGCGGACGCGGCGAGTCGCAGACCATCGACCTGTCGCTCGAGCGCGGTGGCGACGGCCTCGGCCAGCAGACCGTCACGTCCCTCGAAGTGGAAGTTCACCAACGACTTCGACAGTCCCAGCGATTCGGTCAGTTCCTTGGGGTGGGTGCGGGCCGCCCCGTGCACGGCGATGGCGTCGATCGCCGCCTCGATGAGTGCTTGTCGACCGTCTATTCCCGTTGCCACGTCGAACCCTCCGGGGCTGGCCGCCGGTCCACCCCGACCGTTCGGAGAGGATCCGTCGATCCGTGGAATACGGAATCGCAACCCACGAATGATATTACTGGAATTCAGAATCGGGTCAAGAACCCTGTCGCCAGCGATCAGCCATCGGTCAGCCTTCCCGGACCCGGGTGATCGATCTGTCTCGCTACCGTGTCGGGATGAGCGATGAACTGGACCTCGACGCCATGCTCCAGCGATTCCGGGACCGGGCCCAGGCCGTGCGCAAACGTCCACTGCCCCCGATCGCCGGCGACGAGCGCACGGCGTTCATCGAGCAAGCCCAGAACGACTTCATGGACTTCGCCATCATCGGCGACGCCGTCGCCAGCGTCGACGACGGGGTGCTCACCCTCACGATCGACTTGCGTCGGCAGGGCTGATCGACGGGACCTGCTTTTCGTCCTCGCACCCGGACTTGGTAGGGTTCGGTCTCCTGCGGACGTGGCTCAGTTGGTAGCGCATCACCTTGCCAAGGTGAGGGTCGCGAGTTCGAATCTCGTCGTCCGCTCCAGTAACA
>VERC01000141.1 GCA_018882825.1 Acidimicrobiia bacterium
CTATACGGGATGCCGGGATAGCGAAGGTGGAAATTGACTTCGGCCTTGACGCCGCAAGATCTCGTGTAGGACAACTCATCGATCACGTCGAACAAGTTCGACGAATGGGCAGATTCAACCTCGGCGACATGAGTCGCCCTGGAACCTGAGTCGATCCGCCATTCCTTCTCGGACCGATCGATCGAGTCGTCGGTCTCCATCCGCGAGTTGGGCCCAAGACTCCGCTTGAGAGCTTCCAGCGCCACCCGACTGACGATTCGAAATAGGCAGTGCGCACCGGTGTGTCAGTCGTCGACGAGGACCATCTTGAGGACGGCGATGGCCTCGATCTCTTTCCACGCGTCGAGGTCACATGGCGGATCGCCGATCTCGACCATGAGCCGACCGGTGGACTGGCCGATCTGCCACATCGCCGCTGCTTCGAGATCGATGTCGGTACGCATCCATCCCCGTTCCTGGGCGATCCTGAATGTCGCAGCCATCTCATGGGCGTAGGTCGCGTTGGCCTCACTCACCTTGGCCGCCAGCGATGGACGGGTGACTGCGCTACCCAACACACTCACGCGCGTCCGTCGACGGGCCCGTGACTCCGGTGAAGCGGCCGTGGCGAACTCCGTGCGCAGGAGATTCTCGAACTCGGCCTTCGAGCGACAGTCGGTGATCGCCGCGACCAGAGCCGGGAAGTCGATCACGTACAACGTACGCAGGTACCGCTCGGCGTTGGCCGAGTCGATGAGATCGTCCCGACTCCCGAAGTGGTGGTAGATCGCAGTCGACGCGACGCCGACGCGGGCGAGCACCGCATCGATGCGGAATCCCGACTCACCCGATTCCTCGATGATGGCGATCGCCGCTTCGAGCAGCGCAGCACGCGTGTCGGTCGCTGTACGAACCACGCGACGAGCCTAGGACCGACCGATCGACGATCGGAACAGCGAACGGGACGAGTTCGGACCTCCACACGGTCCTGCGTCAAAGCCCACAACGACCGCAGCGACACTCACGCCGGTGACGCTCGGGGAGCCTCGACCGATGAGTCTCCACGCCGTCGAGCACCCATCAGCCGGGATCCGACGAAGGTGATCGCAGCGGCGATGATGACGAGGATCGCTCCGACGAGATTGTCGGCGACGCGCTGAGCGCCGAAATCGGTCACCTGCGCCGAGGTGAATGCATTCAACATGGCTGCTGCCGGCGCGATCAGCACGTAGTAGATCCACTGCCGCGGACTGAACTTCGCCACCACGGCGAGGACACCGAGCACCAATCCCACCAGGTACACCGTGGTCGGCATGGGCACACCGAGGATCTCCGTGTAGGAGATCGTTCCCACGATCTTCATCAGCCCGGTGAGGAGCAGCACACCACCCAGAGTGCCGAGGATCCGTTCGATCGTGAGTTTCCACTCGATGTCGTTGCCGAGCTGGGTGAGCACGAGGATGGTGGCGATGAGGAACGATCCGGCGACGAGCTTCGGATGGTCGAGGCAGTAGTAGGTGGCGCCTGCGGCCAGCACCGTGATGGTGGCGGTGTACGGCACCGTCTCCGAGCGCGGGTGCATGACGGGTGCGGGCCGGGGAACCTTGCGGAGAGCGAAGGGAAGGATCATCACCGGAACGATCGCGCCGATGAAGAAGAAAAATGCGACCCAACCGAGGTACTGCGTGTCGATCCGTTGATGGATGAGCGCTTGGGTGATCTTCTCGGTCGTGGCCGTGGAGGCCGACCCCGAGCCGGATTGGGCGTGTGCGACCGCTTCGGTCAGGGTCATGCCCGCCGCCGTCAACTTGGACTGCACTTCGGCGACCAGTCCGTCGGGGATCCACGGAACGGGCGTCAGCAACGGCCACGCCATCATGATCGGAACGAGCATCACCGCCCGATGCAGTCCGAAGGTGGCCAATCGTCCCACGGTCATCGTCATCAACGCCATGATCGCGGCACCGGTCACCGGTGACAGTCCCGCGATGATCGTGATCGGAGCCAGCAGCCCGACGACGATCGCTGTGATCACCCCGATACGCACGCCACCGGCGACGACGGCGATGATCCCGACGAGCGCGCCGATCGAGGCATAGGTGGCCGACGGCTGCTTGGTGATCACGAACAGGACCACCGATGGCAGCAGCATGATGGCCACGAGTGCGAGGGCGATCGCGATTCGTCGGGCCATCGTCACCGCGAACGAACGCTCGGGTTTCGGCGCTGCGGGCTCGTTGCCGGTCATCGCAGAGGATCCTCCGTCGGCGTGATGGACCCGAGAACCCGGGTCAGAACTTGGAGGCCAGCCAGAGGCGGGCGTGGTCGATGGAACTCGCCGGCAGTGAGAAATGATCGTCGTCCGGGTACGACTGCACGGTGATGTCGCCGCCGAGGGCCTCGATGGCGGCGACATAGCCCTTCTGCCACGCCACCGGCACCGGGCCCATGGCGATCTGTTCGTCCATGAGCACGAGAACGGGAGCGACCGGCGTGCGCCGTGCCGCCGACGACTCCTCGAACGCCTTCAGCCATACCGGGAACTTCGAATGGTCGACGACGATCACCGCTCCCTCATGCGCGTGGGTCCGGGCCAACATGTCGTGGAGGTGGTGGACGGGTTGCACGTTCCAACTGGCCTCGAGCACACGACGCCCCACGGGGGTGAAGACGTCGTCCAGCGACAACGTGTCGGGGAAGGCGGCGACCAGCCCGGCCAACGACATCACGAGGTGTGCATCGGGGGGAACATCGCTCCCGCTGAGCGACGCACCCATACCCGGAAGGGTGAGCCCGATACGGGGCACACCTGGTGACATCCCGGCTGCGCCGACGATCTCGAGATCGCCGTAGTCGGATGGATCGAGCTCCACCGCTGCGACCGCCGCGCCGCCGCCCTGCGACCAGCCGATGACTCCGAATCGTCGACCGGCGCCGACAGGCAGTTCACGAGCAGCCTGCACGATGGTGACCGCATCGATGGCGTTGGTGCGGTTGACGGTGTACTGATGCATGCCCGGCGTGCCGAGACCCTGGTAGTCGGTGGCCACCACCACCCAGCCCTCGTCGATGAACCGTTGCAACGCCGGCACGCCGTAATCGATCTCGGTGGTGCTGCCCTCGGCGAAGTAGAGCGTGAGTTCGCGGGCTGGATCGGGCCGGGCCGACGGGCATCCGGCGTCGCCCATTCCGGTGGTGCCGTGCGCCCACGACATCACCCGTCGATCCTCGCCGGGCGACTCGGGAGCGATGACGACGCCGGTCGATTCGGTGGGTCGGCCGGCGAGGTCGTGCGACGCATGACGGATGCGATAGGCCACGGCACCGGTGATCGAGGTGGGGATCTTCTCGTGATGGAGCAGGACCTTCGACATCGGTGACCTCCGGTGGGTCGAGCGATCGGCGCCGAACGGAGCGCGCGTCGGAGCGCGACGACCCTACTCGGCTTGTGAGAATCTCACGGACTTCGGCGCCGCGGCGACGAGTTCGGCTCCACCGCTCACGCGCCGAGACCGGGACGATCGAAGCGATGCAGGTCGACCTCGTTGAGAAGCGCAGCGCCGGCCAACCAGTTGACGATGTTGGCCTTCCACAGGCGGTGGAGATTGGCGAACAGTGCTGACGGGGCCGTCGACGAATGCGGTGACAGCACGACGTTGGGCGCCTCCCACAGCGGGTCGTCGATCGGAAGCGGTTCGTGGCGCTGCACGTCGAGGATGGCCCCGCGCACGTGACCGGTGCGCAGCGCAGCGATCAACGCCGACTCGTCGACGAGTGAGCCACGACCCACATTGATGAACAGAGCACCGGGACGCATCGCCGCGAACATCTCGGCGTCGAAGAGATCGATCGTCTCGGGCGACTCGGGCAACGCGCAGACGACGACGTCACACGACCCGAGCATCGCCGGCAACTCCGAGGCCGGAACGACCCGATCGACATCCGGAGCGGTGTCACCCGGTCGGGCGGACCGCCGGGTGGCGACGACCTCCACCCCGAACGGCCGAAGTCGAGCAGCGACTGCGGCGTTGATGGCGCCGAATCCGACCAGCCCGATCGTCGATCCGGCCAACTCGGCGCCGTAGAGAGGTTCCCATCGTCGCTGTGCCTGTCGGGCATCGAGTTCGGTGAACCGTTTCCGCTCGGCCAGGAGACGACCGATCACGAACTCGGCGATGGCCACCGCATTGACTCCCCGAGCGTGGGTCAAGCGGATGCCCGACGAGGCGAGTCCGGCCGATTCGAGTTGGGCATGACCCGAACCGAGCCCCTGGACCCACGACAGATGAGGCGCCACCGACCCGACATCGAAGGGTAGGTCGATCGCCAGCACCGCATGGACGCGACCGAACATGGCCAACTGCGCCTCCGTCAACGGTGGCGCCGAGCGCCGGGCCTCGTCGATACCGTCCGGTCGACCCCGAAGGGTGCGCAGGTGCTGCCCCTCCTCGTACGACTCGACGATCACCTCGATGCGGCGGTCGAGCCGGCGCACGGCATCGAGTGCCGAGTCGAGATCGGTCCGATCCCCGAACCACTCCGGCGGATGGAGGACTCCGAGCACGACCGGACCGCTGTCGGGCACACCGCGCTGACGGGCCATCGACGAGACCGTATCCTCCCAGTGGAGATCTCGTGTTGGAGCGGCCGCGGGGTCGCCGAGTTGAAGTCGGAGAACCGTGCTCGACCATCGGATACTCGGAGCCACGGTGGTGGATGGCACGGGCGCAGGCGCGTTCGTCGCCGACATCGGTCTGCGCGACGGCCGCATCGTGGCCATCGTCACCCCCGGAACGCTGGACGAGGACGCTCGCGAGACCGTCGACGCCACCGGCCTGGTGGTGTGCCCCGGGTTCGTCGACATGCACACCCACTACGACGCGCAACTGTTCTGGGATCCGTTCGCCGCCCCCTCGAACGTGCACGGGGTCACCTCGGTGATCGGCGGGAACTGCAGCTTCAGCATCGCCCCGGTCCGACCCGAGGATGCCGACTACATCCGTCGGATGCTGGCCAAGGTCGAGGGCATGCCGCTCGTCGCCCTCGAACAGGGCGTGCCGTGGACGTGGTCGACGTTCGGCGAGTACCTCGATGCGCTCGAGGGCACCATCGCCGTGAACGCGGGGTTCATGGTGGGTCACAGTGCGCTGCGGCGCTTCGTGCTGGGCGCCGAGGCCAACTTCCGGTCGGCGACTCCCGACGAGCTCGAGGAGATGCGGGCCGCCCTCGCCGCCTCACTCGAGGCGGGCGCGCTGGGCCTGTCGGTGGACTGCTCGTCGTCACACAGCGATGGCAATGGCGACCCGGTCCCGGCCAAGGGTGCCGACCGAGACGAGATCCTCGCTCTGTGCGCCGAGACCGGGCGCTGGCCGGGCACGACACTGGAGGGGATCTTCGAAGGCGCCAGCGACGGCTTCGACGACGCGGAACTGGAACTTCTGCCGTCGATGTCGGTGGAGGCGAACCGGCCGCTCAACTGGAACCTGCTCGTCGTCGACACCCGCGATCCCGGCCGCATCGAGCGTCACCTCGCCGTGTCCAAGCGCGCCCGCGAGGTCGGTGGACGGGTTCTCGCGCTGACCATGCCGGTGATCGTCCCCATGAACATGAGTTTCGGCAACTATTGCGCACTCAACCTGATGCCGGGATGGGGACCCATCCTCAACGCACCGGTGCCCGAGCGCATCGAGATGCTGCGCGACGAGGCGACGCGCCGAATGATGGTGGCCCGAGCCGACAGCGAGGAGGCCGGCATGTTCCGCCGACTCGCCGGGTTCGCCGACTACGTCATCGGCGACACGTTCAGCCCCGAGAACGAAGGGCTCGCCGGACGCACGGTGCGCGACATCGCCGCCGAGCGAGGCGATGCCGATCCGTTCGACACCCTCATCGACATCGTCATCGCCGACGACCTGCGCACGGTCCTGTGGCCCAGCGCTCCCGATGACGACGATGCCCACTGGGCCCTGCGGCGCGCCCTGTGGGACGACCCCGACGTGGTGCTCGGCGGCAGCGATGCCGGCGCCCACCTCGACCGCATGTGCGGCGGGTCGTACCCGACCCGTCTGCTCGCCGATTCGCTGCGCGGCCGCAAGTTGCTGAGCCTGGAACAGACCGTGCACGCCCTGAGCGACGTACCCGCCCGTCATCTCGGACTGCGCGACCGCGGCCAGGTGCGCGAGGGATGGATCGCCGATCTGGTCGTGTTCGACCCGTCCACCGTCGACACTGCCACGCCCACGATCGCCCACGACCTGCCCGGCGGGGCCAGGCGCATGCATGCCGACTCGGTCGGGGTGAACCGGGTGTTCGTCGGTGGTGTAGTCACCGTGGTCGATGGCGCGTCCACCGGGGCGACGCCCGGGGC
>VERC01000142.1 GCA_018882825.1 Acidimicrobiia bacterium
CCATCCACGACGCCCCCCTGCGCATCGTCCGCTGGAACCTGCCCCGCCACGGGTCCGGCACCCTCGTCAACCGTGCGGCGCAGACGACCCACTGGATCCTGAAGGCATCGATGGCATGGCGTGTGGCGCGTCGTTCGAGGTTCAACATCGCCGTCTCCCCACACACCCGTGATCACTTCGAGCGGATACTTCGCTGTCGCGGTGAGATCGAGACGATCGCCAACCCCATGGATCCCGAGGTCTGGCGAGGCAGGAACTCGGCCGAGCCCACCGTGTGGGACCCCTCCGAACGGCCGATCCGGTGCGTCGCGGTGCTGGGCAGTTGGGGATTCCTGAAGAACGGCAGGATCCTCCTCGAGGCCTTCGCCCTCACCCGGGCGTCCGGGCTCGACGCGGAACTCCTGCTGGTCGGCCGGGACTTCGGCCCCGAGGGCGAGGCGGCTCGATGGGCCCGGACCCGCGGACTGGCCGGCGGCGTGACGTTCCTCGGGCCGATGGTCAACGCCGCCGTCATCGACCTGCTGACCTCGGCCGACATGCTCGTGCACCCGTCGCGCGAAGAGGCATGCGGGATGGTCATCACCGAAGCCCAGTTGGTCATGACCGCGGTGATCGGGGGGTCGACGAGCGGCGGGGTACCGTGGACCCTCGGGTACGGCATCGCAGGAGAACTCGTGAACATCGATTCCGCCGAAGAACTCGCCGAATCGATGGCCCGTCTGGCCCGCTCCCCGGACCACCGGGCCGAACTGGCCCGCGCCGGTCACTTCCTCGCCTTGCGTCGACACGATCCCGAGGTGCTGGCCGATCGCATCGAGTCGATGCTCCGGCGCTCCATCGAGGGGGCCGACGCCACCGCCGCCCGGGGGACGCGGCGATGATCAGCGAAGGATTCCTGCTCCTGGTCGGCGCCGGAGGACTCGTCGTCGTCATCCTCTCCATAGCCCGCCGACCCGCGTTCGCCGTGCTCCTCGTGCTCGTCAGTGAAGTGGCGTCGAGTCGCTTCACCCTTCCGACACTCCCCCTCGGCTCGGTGACGATCTTCGTCACCGATCTCCCGACGGTGGCGCTGCTCGCCGCCATCGTCGTCCGTCCCTACCTCGGCGTACAACGTCGCAAGGTGTCGACGGCCCTCGCGGCGCTCTTCCTCCTCGTCCTGCTGGGGCTCGTGCGGGGGATCCGGGTGTTCGGGCTGCAGAGCGCCGGGAACTACTCCCGGGAGATCCTCGCCTTCACCGCCGCTGCGCTGTTCTTCAGCACCGTCGCCATCACCCCGGGGTTCATCGCCGGCCTGCGTCGGTGGTTCACCGTTATCGGCGCATTCCTCGTCTCGATGGCCGTCCTGTTCTGGATCCAGAACGGGTTCGGGGGCTTCAGCACCAACGGTGAACGGGCGCTGCGCGGAATCCAGGCGCTCGTCCTCCTTCTCGGCACGATCATCGCCATCGTCGTTCCCTACGGCCGGACCCGAACGCGGAACCTGACACCCCCGATCATCGGATTCCTCGTCCTGGTGCTCACCGTGCAACGGTCGGTGGCGGTGGCCGGGGTCGTCGCCCTCATCGTCATCGTGCTCATCGGTGGCCGCTCCCGCACCCGCCGGAGTTCACTGGTGACGCGATTCCTGCTCGTGATCGGCGGACTCGCCGTGGGGTTCCTCGTCCTCGCCGGACCGACCGGGCTGACCCGCGACCTGGGCACGGCGGTCGAGACGTCGACCATCCAGGAGGGAACGCTCAACTGGCGCCTCGAGGGTTGGCGCGTCCTCATCGGCAACCAGATCTCCGGATCGGTGCCGAGCCTCATCGTCGGCGAGCCGGCCGGATCGAGTGACCTGCGCGTGGTCGGCGATTCGGTCGTGACCGTCGCCCCCCACAGTGAGTACGTGTCGATGTTCAAGTCGGTGGGGATCGTCGGCCTGCTCATCGCGCTCTGGCTCCTCGTGTCCACCTTCCGACGGAACGTCGTCAACGTCCGCAGCGACTACACGTTCACCGCCACGGCCGGACTGCTGTTCGCCACCCTCCTCGCTGCGCAGGTCACCTACTTCATCACCTACTCCGCCGGACTCGTCGCCGGCCTCGTGGTCGGTCTGTCGGCGAGCCTGGCGTGGTTCGGTGCCGTCGATCCAGAGGTCGAGGAACAGCGGGCGGCGCAGGTGCGCGCCCTGCTCCTCGAGGCCCCCCGCACCCCCGCGCTGGGACGATCGCGTCGCAGCGAGCCCCCGCCGATCGATCAGCCGGTGCTGTCCTGAGCGGGTCGACGGGAGGCTCGATGGCGGACGCCTACACCGGCGATCGTCCCGACCTGCTGCACCTCGTGCCGGGGGACGTCGTCACCGCCCTCGACGTGGGGTGCGGCTCCGGAGATCTCGCAAGGCTCCTGCGATCCCGGGGGGTCCGACGGATCGTCGGGATCGAGCCGGACGCCGAACGGGCCTCAGTGGCGGTGGGCGCCGCCGACCGGGTGATCTGCTCGTCGATCGAGCAGGCCCTCGACGACGGACTCGACGGGACGCACTTCGACCTCATCGTGGTCGCCGACGTACTCGAGCATCTGGTCGACCCGTGGACGGTGACCGCACGTCTCGCCGGTCACCTCGCACCCGGCGGTCGGCTGCTCCTGTCGGTACCCAACGTGGGCAGTCTCGAGGTCGTCAAACAACTCGTGTTGCGGGGCGACTGGCGCTACGACGACACCGGGATGTTCGACCGAACCCATCTCCGCTGGTTCGGTCGTTCGACGCTGCGGGCCCTCCTCGACGGGGCCGGACTGGTGCCGGTGCGATGGGGAGCGCGGTTGGGCTTCGGCCTCGGTCCGCTCTACACCACCCGCGTCGTCGCCGATGCCACCAGAGTGCCGTCGATCGCCATCTTCCAGCACCACGTCCTCGCCGTCCGGGCCTGACGACGCTCCGCCCGCATCTGCGCCCGCCATCATCCGGGAGTCGACCCTCATGTGCTAGCAAGACGCCGTGTCCGTGAGGGTGCTCGTACTCGTACTCTCCGTCGACCGTGAGCCGTGGAGGTCCATCGAACGCGATGGACAGCGAGCGACGTGGGCCGCCCCTTCGCCGCTCGACGAGGTCGCTCCGGTCAGGTTCTATCGGGGCCGGACCCGGGGCGCGACCCGGATGGCACTGGGGGCCGCCACGCGACTCCTCCGCCTCCTCGGCTCCGAGCGGCGGTCGACGGTGGCGTCCGGGGTGCGGGACCGTCTCGTCCGTCGAGCCGGTGCGCGCTACTGCGGTGGACGCGCTCGAACCGTCGGCGACATCATCGAGACCGACGTGCCCGAGACCTACGCCATGGTCTCCACGAAGTTGTTCGCCACCCTGACGCACGTGCTCCGCACCGAGGAGTTCGACTACCTGTTCCGGACGAATTCATCGACGTACGTCGACCGGCGCCGACTCGTCGAGCAGGCCGGGACTCGACCCCGCACCGGCTACTGGGGCGGCTTCGAGGGCCAGCACGACGGCGTTCCCTTCACGTCGGGGACGGGAACGTTGCTGAGTCGAGACGTGGTCCTGCGCGCGGTCGAACAGCAGTGGGACTGGGCTGCGATCGACGATGTCGCGCTCGGATCGGCGCTCCATGCCGCCGGCCTCCGACCCGAACCACTCGGTCGCCCCGTGATCACCGGCGCCCACGAGGTCGTCGATCCGGGACCGGAGGTGTTCATGTGGCGCTGCAAGGGTGTGGACCGACGCGACGACGTCCAGACCATGACCACTCTCCACGAGTTGCTGCGATCGACCGACTGACTGCGACGGTCGATCCCCACCAGCGTCGACCCCGGGTCAGGCGATTCCCTGGAGTCGGGCGTTACGGGCGAAATCGGGCACCCGGGCCACCACCTCGTCGAAGGTCCCCGACGCGACCAGGCGACCGTGATCGAGGACGACCACCAGATCGGCGTGGCGCACAGTGGCGAGCCGATGGGCGATGACGACGATGGTGACGAGGCCCTGCAGGTCGTCGAGGACGACGCCGATCTCACTCTCGGTCGTGGCGTCGAGCGAACTGGTCGCCTCGTCGAGGACCAGCAACGACGGCGCCCGGAACAGCGCCCGAGCGATCCCGAGTCGCTGCCTCTGACCGCCCGAGACCCGTGCGCCGCGCTCCCCGATCACCGACCAGATGCCGTCGGGCATGGCGTCGACGACGTCGTCGACGCGAGCGGCCCGCAGGGCCGACCAGACCGACTGCTCGTCGATCCGGTCACGTTGGAGGCCGACGGCGACGTTCTCGGCGATCGACCGATTGGTCAGGAACACGTCCTGGGCGACGAAGGCGGCGCGCACCCCTCGTTCGCCGTCGACCGTCCACTCGATCGAACCCGCGGCCGGTTCGAGGAGGCCGAGCATGATGTCGCCCAGCGTCGACTTCCCCGCGCCCGTGCTCCCCACGAGGGCGATGCGACGTCCGGCGGGAACCACGAGGTCGACGCCGTGCAGGACGTCGCGGGGAGAGGACGGGTAACGGTAGGTCACTCCCTCCAGACGGAGACCGGGAGGCCGCAGCGAGGTGTCCGCCGTCACCGCCATCGGACCGAAGGTGGGGAGTGCCGAGCGAGGGAGGGCGAAGAGTTCCCGGGCCGGTCCGAACAGGCCCACGCCCGCCGACACTCCGGCACTGGCCGTCTGCAATCGGAGAAGGGACGGAAGGACCCGACCGCTGGCCACCACGAAGATCGTGGTGGCCGCGACCACCCGGGGTGACCCTCCCCGGAGCGCCACGCTGACGGCCATGGCGATCATGGCCAGCACCAGCGCCAACTCGAGGACGTACCGGGGGAACTGCTGCCACGACTGGGCATCGGCGGCCCGGCGGGCGAACACCGTCTCGGCGTCGGTCAGACGCGACTGCGCCAGTGCGCGGGTGTCGTAGAGACGTTCCTCGCGTGAGAGACCCACCACCTCCGACACCACCTCGTTGACCTCGACCGTCGCCGCCGCGAAGTCGGAGTTGTAGCGATGGATGCGGGGCGTGGCCACGCGGGAGTGCAACACGAACGTGCCGGCGAACACCAGACACACCAGCACGAACAGCAGCGGATCGATGAACACGAGGAACGCGGCCATCACCGAGATGAGCGCGATCTCGGCGAAGCTCATCAGGCAGTTGGTCAGGACCATCACCAGGGCACGGGCCCCGCCACGGACTCCCTCGACGACCGACTGGGTGGTGAGCATCGAGATCGACTCGAACGGTGCCCGCTGCACGCGGTCGAGCAGTGATCGCGCCAGTTCCACCTCGCAGACAGCGAGGAGTCGGAGCGTCCGCCGGTTCAGGAGCCAGGCCACGACGCTGCGGACGATGAGGAGCACCACACCGACGACTCCGAGAGCGATGAGGGTGGTGTCGGACACCCGCCCGAACAGCGGGATGCGCAGGGACGAGATCCCCTGGACCCGGGCGAACGCCGCGCCCGCCATCCAGCCGACGAGGAGGACGCCGGCGAGGTCGAGGATGCTCACCGTCGCCACCGCGATGCCGGCACGCGAGACACGTCGGCGAAGGGGATGGTCGAGGAGGGAGAGGGCGGACCGGTAGAGGGTCCACGAGGACGAGCCCGGCTCGAGCACGAATTCTCCGGCCGTCGTGCGTACCTCTCCTGTGCCGACGGGCTTCACGGGGCGACGTTAGTTCTGTGGGGGGTCCGTCCCGCTCCACGGTGACCGTGGAGGGATCAGTCCGGGGCGCGGTGGTCGTCGACCAGCCTCGGTGGCCGATGGACGATGGCCCACAGGAACCGGGTGTTCCCCACCAGGTAGCGACGCCAGAGCCGCCGGGGTTCGGTGAGCAGTCGGAACATCCATTCGAGACCGATGTCGCGCAGCCATCGGGGCGCCTGTCGCTTGGTGCCGGCATGGAAGTCGAACGCCGCACCCACTCCCACCAGGACGGGGGCGTTCAGGGCGTGCCGATGCGCATCCATCCACCGTTCCTGTTTGGGCGTCGACAGTCCGACCCACACCAGATCGGGATCGGCCTCGTTGATGCGACGTATGACGTCCTCGTCCTCTTCGGGCGTGAGATCACGGAAGGGTGGTGACCAGGAGCCCACGATGCGCAGACCGGGGTAGCGCTCGACCAGTCGACGTTCGAGCGCGTCGAGGGTCTCGGGGGTGACGCCGTACAGGAACGACGTCCAGCCCTCGCCCACGGAGCGTTCGAGCACATCGGCCATGAGGTCCGGCCCGTAGACGCGGCGGATCCACTCCGCTCCTGCATAGCGTCCACACCACACGATCGGCATCCCGTCGGGAGTGGTCATGCCGCTCTCGTTCAGGATCCGACGCAGTTCAGGGTCGTCGAGGC
>VERC01000001.1 GCA_018882825.1 Acidimicrobiia bacterium
AGCGGGATGGACGCGGCGAACGCCTCCATGCCCTGACGGATCACCGGGTCGTCGTAGCCCTCCTGCACCATCGGCGTCATGATCATCCCGGGGGCGATGGCGTTCAGTGTGACGCCGGCGCCGGCCCAGTCGGGACTGATGGCGTTGGTGCGGACCCAGCGGGCGACGGCGAGTTTCGTCGCCGGGTAGGCCAACACCGACTCACCCTCGTCGGCCACGGCACGCGCCGCCTCCTCGTCGTCGGCCAGACAGGCCTCGACCAGTTCCATCGAGTACCCGGGCTGACACGTGGTCGAGTTGGAGCTGATGGCCACCGCGGCCGACGGCGCGCCGGCCACCAGCAACGGCCGCAGGGCCGACAGCAGTCGCACCGTGCCGAAGTAGTTCACCGACACCAACAACGAGGCGGGACGACCGGGCAGACCGGAGATGCCGGCACACGGCACGAACCCGTGCAGCACTCCATCCGCCCGCTCGCCGATGGCGGCGATGGCCGCGTCGCGACCCTCGGGGGTGCCGAGGTCGGCCTCGATGTCGGCCCCTCGCAGGTCGACACCGATCACCGTGTGGCCGTCGGCCCGCAGGCGGGCGACGGTGGCTGCGCCGATGCCGGAGCCGGCACCGGTGATGGCGATGGTTCCCATCAGCGCTTGACCGCGTCGATGATGTCCTGCGTGTTCTGCTGGCCCTCGTAGAGCTGACGCAGCAGCCACATGCGCAGGAACGCGGCCAACGAGTAGCGCAGGAAGATCGCCGCGCCGGCCACGATCAGACCCAGTCCGGCGATGGCCAGACAGATGAGCGTGGTCACCTCGATGTCGGCGGCCTGGTTGCGGGCCGACACCCAACTGAGGAACGAGACCACGATCCCGGCCAGCATCAGCAGGAAGCCCAGCACCTGGAACGTGCGATCACGTCCGGCACTGCCCGTCTTCAACTTCATGTCGTTCACATCGGCCTTGAACTGCTCGATGCGATCACCAGTGGTTTCCATGTCTCTCCGGTCTCAGGAGCCCAGGTAGGCGGCTGACAGTTCATCTTCGAGCTCAGCGGGCGTCCCCACGCGGGTGACGTTCCCATGGAGCACGATCGCGGCGTACTGGGCGATGCCCAGCACCGTCCGAGCGAACTGCTCGGACACCAGGATCGACACTCCCTCCTTCGAGACCTGAGCCACGATCTCGTAGAGGTTGGCCACCACGAGGGGGGCCAGTCCCATCGACAGTTCGTCGAGGAGGAGGATCGACGGGTTCACGGACAGTGCCCGTGCCATCGACAACATCTGCTGCTCGCCGCCGGACATCGTCCCGGCCAGCTGCTTGCGCCGTTCACCCAGTCGGGGGAAGCGGGCATAGGCGATCTCCTCCACCTCGGCCAGCGGGACCCCGGCCATGGTGGCCATCCACAGGTTCTCGCGCACGGTGAGGTTGGGGAAGATGCCGCGGCCCTCGGGAATGGTGCACATACCCAGCCGGGCCAGTTGATCGGCCGGCGCGCCGACCACGTTGCGACCGGCGATGCGCACCTCGCCCGAAGTGGGAGTGAGCAGACCGGACGCCACCTTGAGGATGGTCGACTTCCCGGCCCCGTTGGGACCGAGCAGAGCGACCACCGCGCCCTGGGGCACGACCAGGTCGATGCCGTGGAGCACCTCGATCGACCCGTAGGCGGCGTGGATGTCGACGAGTTCGAGCAACGGCGCGCCCGCGTCGACGCCGTGGTCCTCGTGATAGGTCGCGTTCATCCCACACTCTCCGGAGACCCGAGATAGGCGTCGATCACGGCGGGATCGTTGCGCACGGCGTCGGCCGAGCCGCTGGCGATGATCCTTCCGAAGTCGAGAACGTGGATCGTCTCGCACACCTTCATGACCAGCGACATGTCGTGCTCGACCAGACAGATGCCGAGGCCGTCTTCGCGGGCCAACTTCTTGAGCAGTTCACCGAACCGGTCGGTCTCCTCCTCGGTCTGACCCGAGGCCGGCTCGTCGAGCAGCAGCAGCGTGGGCTGGATCATCAGGGCTCGGGCCAACTCGACCACGCGGGCCTGGCCGGTGGGGATCTCGCCCACCTCACGGTCGGCGACCTCGGTCAGACCGACCAGGGCGAGGATGCGATCGGCCTCGGCCCGGGCGTCGATGCGGGGCGTGCGCATGCTCCAGCGATTGCGGATCTCTCCGGCCACCAGCACGTTGTCGCGCACGGTGAGCGAGGTGAACAACTCGAGCCGCTGGAACGTGCGGGCCAGCCCCATACGGGTGCGCTTGTGGGGCGGCAACCTGGTGACGTCGCGGTCGTTGAACGTGATCGAACCGGCGGTGAGCGCCTGCAGGCCGGTGATGCAGTTGAACAGGGTGGTCTTGCCGGCACCGTTCGGTCCGATGAGGCCGGTCACCGTGGCTGGCTCGACGGTGATCGACACGTCGTCGAGGGCGACGTTGCCGCCGAAGCGGACCTTGACGCCGGAGGTCTCAAGCAGAGGCATCGACTCTCTCCTTCCCGGGAAGGACGACGGCATCGAGACCGAGCACCCGATCCATGTGGGCGAGGTCGTCGTCGGTGTAGGGCCGCTCGATGCCGATCATCTCGGCCGCCACCGGGGGCGGGACCCCGAACTTCTTCAGCATGTACTTCTCGTAGATCTTGCCCCCGACCGGCGGCACGACGAACAGGACGACGATGGTGGCGATGGCGAAGTGCCAGTTGGTCAGCACACCCGCGGCGGTGAGCGCATAGGCGAGCACCTCGAGACCGATCATCGTGTACATGACCGGCTTGGCGTCCTTGAGCCGCGAGAAACCCTCCACGATGTCGTTCACCGCTCCCGAGGGGCTCTTGCCCATGGTGATGCCGATGGTGGCCGGGAGCACGGTCACCGCGCTGACGAAGAACATGAAGATCGCTTCGAGTCCGGCGTAGTCGACGGCGAACTTCTTGAGTGATCCATTGAGCATCTCGATGAAGGCCACGAGGAACACGCCGGCGAACAGCGCCCCCGACATGTAACCGATGCCGCCGACCACGGTGATCATCATGAGCGACAGGCTGAGCAGGATGTCGAAGCGGTCGGCAGTGACGTTGCCGGCCTGGGCCGACAGCAGGATCCCGCCGAGTCCGGCGATGGCGGCCGACAACATGAACACCGAGAGCTTGAGGCGTACGACGCTCATGCCGAGGGTGGCGCACGCGGCCGGGCTGTCCTTCATGGCCGCCAGTCGGCGGCCGTAGCCACTGTGGCGTACGAACACGAGAGCGATGGCCAGCAACGCGAACAGCACGGTCACCAACATCAGGAACGTGTCCTTGGAGTTGAAGTCGATCGGACCCACCGCCGGCTTGGGGATGTTGATCTGCCCGGTGGGGAAGATGGTGAACGACAGCCCGAAGATCTCGCGCTCGGAGATCTGGGTCAGCACCATCCGGGACACGAACACACCGAAGGCCATCGTGGCCAGCGCCAGGTAGAGACCGCGCAGTCGCAGCGCCGGCAGGGCGATGATGGCGCCGACGATGGCCGTGACCACACACCCGATCACGATTCCCCACAGCGTCATGCGCGAGTCCTGTCCGGAACCGGAGATGCCGAAGTGGAAGGCCACGACGGTGGCGATGGCGCCGAACGACATCACGGCGAGGTTGATCTCACCGGCCAGACCGGTGAGCAGAACCAACGACAGGGCGATGATGGCGATGGTCATGGCCAGTGTGAGCGTGTTCACCGCGGTCGGCGCCATGATCACGCGCAGGGCGAACACGACCCCCACCAGGATCAGGCCGGCGATCCATGCCGTGCGCATCGACGGCAGGCGGAAACGCTCACGGGTGCGCAGGATGGTGGCACCGCGGAGGCGGTCCTGCGGCAGGATGATCAGCACGATGAACAGGAAGATCATCGGCAGCGACTGGCGGAAGGCGCTCGACCACGTCCAGTTGGCCGGGAAGTAGGCCACGACGTACGTGGTGGTCAGACCGATCACCAGGGCACCGACGAAGGTGCGCGGAAGGCTGCGCAAGCGTCCGAACATGGCGGCGGCGAAGGCGTCGATGACCAGCAGCGTGAGCTGCGACGCACTCATGGCCGAGCCGATCATGGGCTGGATCAGGATGCCGGCGAGGGCGGCGAGGAACGCGCCCCCGGCCCACGACAGCATGGCGAGACGCTCGGGTCGCCCGCCGTTGAGCTGCAACAGGTCGGGATCGTCGACCACGGCCCGCATGGCCACGCCGGAGCGGGTACGCACGAAGATCAACCTGATCCCGGCGGCGATGGCGATGGCGATCGCGAACGAGATGACGTAGTGCCACGGGATCCGCACCTCACCCACCTCGATGAGGGCGTTGGGACCGAAGAACTTGAGGAACTGGCGGGGCGTGCTCGACACCGGGCTCCAGATCCAGGTGGCCAGGGCCTGGAAACCGAGCATCACGCCGATGGACACGATGATCTTGGTGACGTCGGAGGTGCCGCGCAGGTTCCGCATCACCACGCGGTAGAGCCCGGCACCCAGAAGCGGGGCCAGCACACCGAGGACGACGATGAGGGCGATCGGCGCCGGCCAACCCCACCCCCACCGCAACTGCCAGTAGGTGAACACGGCCAACATGGCGATGGCACCCTGGGCGAAGTTGAAGATGCCCGACGTCGTGTAGGTGACCACGAGGCCCGAGGCGGCGATGAAGTACGCGCCGCTGAGGGCGAGACCGAGCACGGTGTACTGCAGGAAAGTGCTCACTGCGGTGTTCCCCCGGATCTGATGGTCGGTCGGAGCGGGATCGAGTCCGACCCGTCCGCCCCCGTGACGGGCGACACCCTAGTTGGTCGTCCCGACCGGTTGCGCCGGTCAGTTCACGAGTCGACCGGTGTCACCCCAGTAGCGGGCGCGCAGCGTCTTCTTGTCGGGCTTGCCCAACGCGCTCAACGGGATCGAGTCGACGAAGTCGACGGACTTGGGCGCCTGGACCGACCCCTTGGCCTCCTTGACCAGGGCGATGAGTTCGTCGGGATCGAGCTCGACACCGGGTCGGGGCACGACCACGGCCTTGACCGCCTCGCCCCACCGGTCGTCGGGAACCCCGATCACGGCCACGGCCGACACCCCCGGATGAGCGGACAGGACGTCCTCCACCTCGCGGGGATACACGTTGAACCCGCCGGTGACGATCATGTCCTTCTTGCGGTCGACGATGTAGAGGAACCCCTCGTCATCGGCCCGGGCGATGTCACCGGTGTGCAACCACCCGTGGGCGAAGGCCTCGGCCGTCTGCTCCGGCTTGCCCAGGTAGCCCTTCATCGTGAGCGGGCCCCGCACGCAGATCTCCCCGGCCTCCCCCGGGGCCACCTCGACACCGTCGTCGTCGAGCAGGGCCACGTGCAGCCACGGCACGGGCCGGCCGCAACTGGCCAGGCGCTCGAGGTTCTCGGGATCGTGCTCGTCCTTGCGCAGCACGGTGATCGTCATCGGGCACTCGGCCTGACCGTAGAACTGGAAGAAGATCGGTCCCAAGCGGCGCACAGCTTCGGCCAGTCGGGTGGGACTGATGGCCGAGGCGCCGTAGAACACCGTCTGCAGGCTCGACAGGTCGTACTTGTCGAAGTCGGGATGATCGAGCAGCACGTACAGCATCGTCGGCACCAGCATCGTGGCGGTGATGCGGTGCTCCTGCACGGTCTGCATGAACGTGACCGGGTCGAAACCGGGCAGCACGGTGAGCGAACCGCCCTTGAGCAGCGTCGGCGTGAAGAAGGCGGCACCGGCATGCGACAGCGGGGTGCAGATGAGGAAGCGCACCTCGTCGGGCCACTCCCACTCCGACATCTGGATCTGCAGCATCGACATGCCGCCGCGGTAGGTGCTCATGATGCCCTTGGGCTTGCCGGTGGTGCCGCCCGAGTAGGCGATGCCGCTGAGATCCTCGGGATCGACGCGTGGTGAGACCAATGGCGCCGGCTCGAATGTGGCAGCCAGCGCGTGCAGGTCCTCACCGAACTCGGTGGGACCGAGGGCCAGCACGTGCTCGATGCCCGGCACCCGCTCGACGAGTTCGCGGGCCCGCTCGGTGAAGTTGTCAGGATCGAAGATCAGCGCCTTGGCCCCGCAGTCGTCGAGCACGTAGGCCTGATCCTCGACCGACCCCATCGGGTGCAGCGGCGTGGTGCGGGTGGCCACCATCTGGCTGGCGGCCATGTTGAACAGCACCTCGGGGCGGTTGAGCGACAGCACCGACATCTGCACGCCCCGGGTCAGTCCCTTCGACGCCAGCGCCTGCGCGTAGCGACTCACCTGATCGCGCATCTGGCGAGCCGTCATCTCGCCCACCCCGATGATGTTCACGGCCGGCGCATCGGGGTTCCGACCGAAGGCATGGATGAGCAGATCGGCGGGGAAGACACCCCGGTTGAGATCGGTGAGATCGGTGGCGTCATTCGTCATGGCTGGCGACGGTAGCGCGCCGACCTCGGCGACGGGACGGTCAGCGGGACGACCGGCGACTCAGGCCCAGTAGGAGCCGTCGAGCATGGCCTCGAGCAGTCGCCGGAACATGATGAGGTCGTCGGGATCGTCCGGCGCAACGGCCTGTCCGTAGGCGATGGAACGAGCGCTGGTCCGCAACGAGACCGTGGCGAACCGGAGGGCGGCGAACACCTCGAACCACTCGAGGGCCTCGACCGGCCGACCACTGAGTTCGGTGTACAGCGCAGCCATGTCCTCGCGGCGCATGAACTCGGGCAGACCGGGCATGCCGTAGGTCTCGGCCATGTCCTGGAAGAACTTGTGCAGGAAGATCATCCACGCCAGATCGACCTCGGCGGGGCCGATGGCCGCCATCTCCCAGTCGAGGATGGCCGTCGGGGTCGGTCCGTCCCACAACATGTTGCCGATGCGGGCGTCGCCCCAGTTGAGCACGGTCGGGCCGGCCAGCACCGGGCGGTTGGCCTCCAGCCACTCGAAGGTCCGCTCGATGAGCGGTGAGCGCCGCTCGGCGCTGGCCCACTCGTAGTAGCGACGCTCGTGCCCGAGGTGCTGGTCGAGCGCGTCGTCACCGAACTGCGGACGGGCCAGGAAGGACAGGTCCACGGTGTCGGGCCGCAACTCGTGCAGGTCGACCAGCGTCTGGACCGCGTTGCGCTGCATCGTCATCCGCTCGTCGGCCGACAGGTCGCACACCCAACCGCCGAACACATAGGGCGGGATGTCGGTGGGCGCCACGCCGCCGAGCCGTTCCATCACCAGGAACGGGGTGTCGAGCACGGCGGTGTCGAGCACGACGTGCGTGACCACCGGAGCCGGCACCGTGGTGTGACGACGCACCGTGCGCATGGCCTCGGCCTGCAGACGGATGTCGTAGTTCTCGAACACGGGGATGACCGTGGGCAACGGTGCCATGCGGGCGACGTAACCCGTGGTGACCCCGTCGATGGTCACGTCGAACAGCGCGCTCTCGCTCGACATGCCGTTGTCGGGCGCGGTCACGTTGGCCACGGTGGCGCCGGCCCCGAACTCGGTCAGGGCCCAATCGGTCAGTCGTCCGGTGAGTTCGGAGGGATCCCGACGCCAGGGGGTGTCGAGTTCCTGGTAGCCGGCCTCGTCGCTCACTGCGGGATCAGCGGGAAGTCGTGTCCCGTGAGCCAGTGACGTCCGACCTCCTTCACCCCCGCCCACCGGTCGACGAGGTCCTGGGCGGTACGGCCGTCACCGAGCTGACCGAGATCGGTCGGGGTCGGGCCGATCTTGTCGGAGATCTTCCGCATGGCCTCCATGTCGAAACCGAATGCGTCGCCGGCGCTGAGGCCGAGCATCACGCGGGTCTCGTCGATCGGGATGTCGAAGAAGGTCTTCTTCATCCAGTCGTGCGTCTTGGGCCACGTGCCCTCGGGATGGGGGAAGTCGGTTCCCCACAGCATGTTCTGGATGCCGATCTCGTAGCGCTGGCCCAGTTCGCGACGCTTGACGTTGGCCAGACCGGTGAAGCAGTTGCGGTCGATGTACTCGCTCGGGAGCATCTCCACCTTGCCGGTGAACGCACCCGAGCCGAGCTTCTCCGACCCCTTCTGTCCCATCCAGAGACGGTCCCAGAACCACAACAACTGCGGCAGCCACCAGCAGCCACCCTCGGTGGCGCAGAACTTGAGGTTCGGGTAGCGCTCGAACACGCCCGACCACAACATGAACCACATCGGTCGAGCCGGCCACCACGTGACCTCGGTGACGTAGATCCCGAGGTGGTCGCCGTACTCCTCACGGGGAGCGGAGCCCGAGTGGGTGAGGATCGGCATCTCGAGTTCCTCGCACAACGCCCAGATCGGGTCGTAGCGACGATCGTGGTAGGGCGTCTGGTTGCACCACCGGGCCGGGATCATCACGGCACCGAGGCCGTGCTCCTTGGCCCAGCGGATCTCGGCCAGCGCGTCCTCCACCGGACCGGTGATGGGCACCAGTGCGGCGCCGCACCGACGCTCGGGGTTGACCGAGCACAACTCGGCCAGCCAGCGGTTGTGGGCCTTGGCCCCGGCGAGGCCGAGTTCGGGATCGAGATCACCCGACAGTCCGAGTCCGGCACCGAAGGGCACCGCCGTGCGGCTCTCCACCGCGTCGGCGTCGGGGTAGATGATCTCGCCGGCGATGCCGTCCGCGTCCATCGTCTGGTCGCGACGCACGGTGTCCCAGCCGCCGGCCAGTTCCTCGTCATGCTCCTCGAACCACTTCTTGGCGTACTTCTCGTCGCGCACGCCCATCTTCGTGGCCTCTTCGATGCGGGCCTGCTGCTCGAGGAGGAACTCGTCGAGCTGCGCGTGGTACTTCGACTCGAGGTACTCGCGGTACTGCTCGGTGGGCAGACCCGCGTGCGAGTCGGCGGTGATGATCAGGTACGGATCGTTGTCGGCGAAATCACTCGGCTGCATCGGTTCCCTCGCTGTGCTCGTGGTGGTGGAGTGGTGATGGACGTGTCGTGAACGGTGAACGGGATCGGACGGTCACTCGGCGGCGAACTCGTAACCGGCGAAGGCCGGGCACATGTTGGCGTCGCGGGGCACCGACCGGGGCGGGAGTCCGGCGAACACCTCGTCGACCCGGGGGCCGATGCGATCGGCGATGGGCCGCAGGAAGTCGAGGTCGAAGCCGTACAACCTGGCGGCGTTGATCGAGAGCATCTTCTCGGCCTCGTCCCGGGGCACACCGGCGAAGGCCAGAGCGATGGCTTCGCGCGAGTAGGGCGAGCTGGCCTCCTTGTGGGGGTAGTCGCTGCCCCACATGATTCGATCGACGCCGACCTGATGACGGACACCCATCTCCATCGGACGGATGAAGCTGGCGCCGACGTGGCACTGGCGGGCCCAGTACTCGCTCGGCTTCAGTGACAACTTCGACATCACCTCGGCGCCCCACACCTGCTCCTGGGAACCGTCGGAGGAGCGCATGCGCTCGAAGAAGTAGTCGAGACGCAGCAGTTCGTCGGGAACCCACGCCGTGCCCTGCTCGGTGAAGACGAGTTGCAGATCGGGATGACGCTCCAGCGCCCCACCCAGGATCAACTGGTAGAAGGCCCGGTGGGCGTACCACGACACCTCGAGCAGGAAGGTGATCGTGTCCTCGGGATCGGGACCCATGGGCGGCGCGGCCGACCCGGTGTGATGGTTCACCGGCATGCCCAGTTCCTCGCAGGCCTGCCAGATCGGTTCGTAACAGACGTGGTGCAACTGCGGAAGACCCGACCCGGGAGGGGTGCCGGGAAGGAGCACACCGCCGGTCAGCCCGTGCTCGCGCGCCCAGTGGATCTCGGCGACGGAGTTCTCCACGTCGAAGAGGTTGATCTGCACCACACCGGCGCGACGGCCCGGGTAGTCGTTGCAGAAGTCGACCAGCCAGCGGTTGTGGGCCTGCAGTCCGGCCCAACGACGCTCGGCATCGGCGGTGGTGAGGGCCGGCGGCTGCGCCGTCAGCGAGGTCTTGGGATAGAAGGGCGGGATCGTGTTGGGGTAGATGATCTCGGCCGCCTGACCGTCGGCCTCGAGATCGGCCATACGCCGTGCCGAGTCCCAGTTGCGGCCACCGAGATCGCCCTCGAGGTCCTCGTACGGGTTCTCGTACTCCGCCGCCCACGCGTCGAAGTCGTCGTGCCACTTCGACTCGAGGTACGGCCGGTAATGACCGATGTCGCCGCCGGCGTGTCCATCGGCCGAGATGACGATGTAGCGGTCGTCGCTGCTCACGTTGTCCCCCTGTCGGCGGAATCCGGTGGGCCCCGATGGTTCCCACCGGGCGCTCCGGTGCGGTCGCGGCGCGCCCGCACCGACACGCTATCCGACCGCCGGAACGTCCCCGCCCGTCAGCGCGACCGGGGCAGACCGAGGTGGCGCTCGGCGATGTTGTTCCGGTTGATCTCGGTGGTGCCGCCGTAGATGGTCATCACCGGCGAGTGGCGGGCGTCGTAGTCCACGAACCCGTCGGCCGCGGCCTGCGGCTCGTGGAACTGGAGCAGCCCCGCGGGGCCGGCGGCGGCCAGCGTCCACCGGGACGCCCGCTGGTAGGCCTCGGCCGCGAACACCTTGGACATCGACCCCTCGAGGCCGGGCAGTCCGCCCGAGGCGGCGATCCACGCCGAGCGCATGGTGAGGACCTGGGCCACCTGCATGTCGATGATGGACCGGACCATCCGCTCCCGGGTCACGGGCTCGTCGAGCACACCGTTGCCCACCGCCCAGTCGTGGAAGTGGCGCAGCAGGGGAACACCCGCCTGGGTTCCGCCCATCACCCCGCGCTCGAAGGCCAGCACGGTGGTCATGGTGCGCCATCCGCCGTCCACCTCGCCGAGCACGGCGTCATCGCCCACTCGCACGTCGTCGTAGTAGGTGGCGTTGGTGATCTCGGTGCCGAGCGTGTGCACCGGATCGACCCTGATGCCCGGTGTGTCCATCGGGAGGATGAACATGGTGAGGCCCTTGTGCTTGGGCACCTCGGTGTCGGTCCGGGTCAGGAGAATGACCCAACGCGCCACCTGGGCCAGAGTCGTCCACATCTTCGCGCCGTTGATGACCCACTCGTCACCGTCGCGGACGGCGCGGGTGGTGATCGACGCCACGTCCGATCCGTGATCGGCCTCGCTGTAGCCCATGCACACCAGTTCGCGTCCGGCGACGATGCCCGGGATGATGCGTTCCTTCTGGTCCTCGGTGCCGAGCTTGTTGACCACGGCGGCGATCATCAACGCGACGGCGAGACCGTCGTAGGGAGCTCCGGCCTTCTCGAGTTCGTTGAACATCACGTACATCTCGATCGGGTCGCCCTTGCCCAGTCCGGGCACGGCGCGCTCGAGGATGCCGCGGCGTCCCAGTTCGAGGTTCAACTCCGGCGCGTCGAACGTGCCGGATGTGTGCATGCGGTCGATCACCTCGGGCGTGACGAACTCGCGGATGATGTCGCGCATCTCGTCGCGGAAGGCGAGCACCTCGGGTGAGAGGGAGAAGTCCATCGTGGTCACCGACCTCCGGGGAACAGGGTCTCGGACAGTTCGAGGCATTCGTGCGACGGGTCGCCCAGCACGTAGGACCAGCCGCGAGCCCGTCGGTAGTACATCTGGATGTCGTACTCCTCGGCGAAGCCGTAGCCGCCGTGGTAGTGGAGGCTGCGGTCGGTGGCCATGAGCGCGGCCTCGGTGGCGAACAGCCAGGCCATCGAGGCCAGGGTCGGTCCGTCGGTGATGTCGTTGTTGCGCCAGTCGGTGGCCCCCGGCGCCGACGACGACAACGCCCACGCCGCCTTGTGTGTGAGCAGACGACTGCCGTCGACGGCGATGGGGAGATCGGCGAGTCCGTGCTGCACCGACTGGAACGATCCGATGGGGACACCGAACTGGTGGCGCTCGGTCACGTACTGCACGGCGAGGGCCAGCGCAGCGTCGGCGATGCCGGTCTGTGCCGCCGCCGTCAGCAACTTCCAGCGGTCGAGCACGGCGGCGAAGGCCGCCGCCGGTCCGAGCACGCGTCGCTCACCCTCTCCCGCGGCCCGGTCGGCCATCGGCATGGATCCGAGGTTGCGCAAGCCGGCCATCGGCGCCGCCGACCGCACGGCGACGAGGTCGTCGCCGTCGACACCGAGGACGACATCGGCCACGGCCCCGGCCGGCACCATTCGCCACCGACCGTCGGCATCGGCGGGGTGCAGGGCGACGGCGGCGATGACCTCACCGGCCACGAGATCGGCGTCGTCGAGCACGGCCAGAGCAGCGAGATGGTCGACGAGCGGCACGGGGGCGATGGCCCGACCGAACGATTCGGCCAGCACCACGAGATCTCCGAGCGAGGCACCACCGCCACCGACCTCGACGGCACTGCCCATGCCCGGGGCGCCCAACTCGACGATCTTCTCCCACAGGGTCCGGTCGAAACCCAGGGGTTCGGCGGACCGGGCCACCGAGGTCGGCGACTCCTTGGCGAAGAACCCGTCGAAGAGTTCGGTGATGGCTTCCTGGTCGGGACTGAGGCCCAGATCGACACTCATGCGTGTTCGCTCCGTGATCGGTCGGATCGTCAGTCTCCCGCGTCGCCCCCCGCCGCGCCGAATCGGTGGGCCGTCATCGACCCGGCCGATGGACGACGAACCACGCCACCACCAACGCCACCCCGTTGGTCGACAGATGGGCGATCATCGGTGCCACCAGACTGCGAGAGCGAATGCGCAGCCATCCGAACACCGCCCCGGCCACCGAGGTGGTCAGCACCGCACCGACGACGAGGCCGAGGCGCCCGATCGTCGAGGAGTCGGCGGCGGCGAACATCTCGTTGCCGCCGGCGGTGGACAGGGTCGGGAACACATGCCACAGGCCGAACACCAGCGAAGCGGCCACCAAGCCCCACCGCTCCCCCCATCGTCCCATCGCCGCGCCGAGCAGCACACCGCGGAACACCAGTTCCTCGGGCAGGACGGTGCCGATGGCGATGCCCACGACCACCTCGACCACCAGTGCGCCGGCGGACACGTCGGCCCGGGCGTCGTCGAGGAAGCCGGCGGTGGCCGGAACGACGGCAGCAGCGATGACCACCACGAACACGAGGGCGAAGGCACCCGCCCCCCACCGCACTCCAGCGCGCACATCGGCGCGGGCCAGACCGAGATCGGCGCGGGTCATCTCGCGCCACAGCGCGACGGCAACGATGGCGAAGGAGACGAGCACCGTGGCCAGATCGGCGAGCCCGCCGAAGATCCCGAGACCGCGCACGACGTTGAAGACGGCGAGCACCGCCACGGTCGCCCAGAACGTGCGGGCGGCGAGCGCCGGCGATCTCACGGCTGGGTGGCGGTCAGCAGGTCGGTGAGGCGCGCCGAGTCGGCGGCTGTCCAACCATCGGGCGCAGCGACGGCAGCAGTTCCCTCAACGATCGACGCGTTGTAGTTGTGTCCATGACCGGGTGGCGTGCTGAAGCCCGCCATGAGGTCGAAGAGCTGCTGGACGAAGGTCACGACGGGGAACCACTGCGTGTCGGTGGGGACGTCGTAGCCGCGGGGTCCGCGCATCCACCGGGGGGTGGACCACAGCGCCGACACACTGGACCAGGTGACCGGATCGGACGGTTGGGTGAGGTACACCATGTTGCGACCCGGCAGTCGTCCGCCGACGGCATCGGGTGAACCATCGGCGGCGCCCGGCGGGTTCATCGCCGTCACCCGGAGACCGTCGCCCACCCGCGGATGCCACACCGGCGACGAGGGCTCGCGACCGTCGACGACCTGCCACCAGATGGGGTTGGCGAACGTGGGTCCGGCGTAGAGCACACCGTCGGCATCGGTCAGTGCGGTGCCGACCGAGTCGGCCAGGGTCGGGCCGTCGAAGGCGTGTTCGGAACCGTAGGTGCCGAGACTGATGCCGTCGACGATCAGCCGGGGTCGATCGTCCACGGGCAGGGTCCGCCACCTCGCCACCACGGCGTCGACCGTGGCGCGTCCGCTGGCCGCCGCCTTGTCGAGGTCGACGAGGAACGAGATCCAACTGGGGAGGAACGAGTACTGCGTGGCGACGATCGCGGTGTCGCCGGCATTCATGTATTCGAGACCGGCGGCGAACCACGGGTCGACCCATCCGGTGCCGGTGACGGTGACGACGGCGAGCACCGATCGGTCCCACGCCCCGGTGCGGTCCAACTCGGCCACGGCACGCTCGGCCTGTGCCTGCGGCAGATCGGGCGAGTCACTGGGCACGCCGACCGAATCGATGCCGACGTAGGCGCGGATCGGTTCGGTCACGGTGCGGCCGGCCCCGACGAACGCACCGATCTCGGCCACTGTGGGGCCACCACCGGCGAAGTTCCGACCCTCGTAGCCCAGCGTGTCCCATGCCACCAGCGAGCCCGGACCACCCGAGCGCAACGTCGTCGCCGGCTGCTCGATCCCCGGTGGTGTTCCGGTGTCGAAGGTGCCGTAGACGCTGTTCGCCCATTCGACGAAACCCGACCACACCACGCGCTGCGAGAACACGGTGCCGACGGTGACGACGATGAGTGCGGTGACCACGAAGGCCGCCCAGCGGGGCACGTAACGGACGATGCGGCGGTCGATGCGGCGCACGAGCTCGGCGACCGATCGTCCGATGAACACGAGGACCGCCCCCACGACGAGCGCGACGACCACCACCGACACGATCGACGTCGCTCCGATGCGTTCCATCGACACGAGTGACCGTTGCGCGTTCTGGCGCGCCAACCACCACGGCAGCCCGATGACGAGGGCGACGACGGTGGCCCCGAGCACCACCCGTCGTCCGATGCGTCCCGGCAGTGTCGGGACGGGACGGGCCGCCAGCGTGAATCCCGACCGGACGATCCACGCGAGCAGTGTCCCGATGCCGAGACCGATCGCCGTGCTCAGGGCCGTGATCACCCCCTGGATCACCGCCGCTCTCGGCAACAGGGTCGGGTACAGCGACATCCAACCGAACACCAGTCCGACCGACCAGGCGCCGGTCGAGAACGGCGCGACGATGCGACGTCGGTAGGTCGGTTGCCCGGCGGTCGACCGCTTCGTCGCCACCGACCGCTGACTCACTGAATCGGCCACCTACCCGGTCGAGCTCTCACCCAACGCCACCGACTTCGCCCATCGGTAGTCGGCCTTCCCCGAGGGCGAGCGGACGACGTGATCGACGACGAACAGTTCACGGGGCACCTTGTACCCGGCGATGGAGTGACGGCAGTGCGAGGCCACGTCGTCGAGTTCGACGGTGCGTCCGTCGCGGGCGCGCACCACGGCGACCACCCGCTCGCCCCAGCGCGCGTCGGGCACGCCGACGACGAGGGCGTCGTAGATCGACGGATGCGCCTTGAGCACCTCCTCGACCTCCTCGGGGTACACCTTCTCGCCGCCGGTGTTGATGCACTGCGAACCGCGACCGAGCAACGTCACCACGCCATCGGCGTCGACGGTGGCGGAATCACCGGGCACCGACCAGCGCCGACCGTCGGCATCGACCGGGAAGGTGCGAGCGGTCTTCTCCGGGTCCTTGTAGTACCCGAGCGGGATGTGACCGGTGCGGGCCAGCATGCCCGTGCGCTCACTGCCGGGCGGCAGCGGACGCAGTTCCTCGTCGAGCACCTGCAACTCGGGCGACACCACGAACCGCCGGGCACCACCCTCGGTGGCCATGCCCCCGGCACCGGTCTCGGATGCGCCGTAGGAGTCCATGACCATCACGTGCGGGATGGCGGCACGCAGCGCGTCCTGCACGGCGGGTGAGAACACGCCGCCGCCCGAACCGATGCGGAACACGCCCGACACGTCGTGCGTGCGCGTGCCGTCGGTCAGGGCATCGGCCAACGGGCGACCCATCGCATCACCGACGAGGGTGATGGTGGCGCACCGCTCGCGGGCGGCGATGTCCCACACCTCGTGGGGATCGAGACCGTGACTGGTGTAGAGCACCACCGGTCCCCCGGCGAACATCATGTTGCACATCCCCCATTGCGCGGCACCGTGCATCAGTGGGGCGATGATGAGCGACGGCAGGGCGAAGTCGGCCGGCAGCGACCGTTCGGCGATCTGCTCGGGCGCGGTGATCGGCTCGGGACCGAGCCCACCCGTCAGGGCGGCGAAGAAGATGTCCTCGTGGCGCCACATCACACCCTTGGGCATGCCGGTGGTGCCGCCGGTGTAGAGGAAGTAGAGATCGTCGCCGGAACGACCGTTGTCGAACGGCTCGTCCGACTGCGCGCCGACCACCTCGTCGTAGTGCTGGGCCCACGGGGTCGGTTGATCGGACCCGTCCTCCATCACCACCCAGTGCCGCACCTTCGTCAACTTCGGTCGGACCTCGTCGATGATCGGAGCGAACCCGCGCTCGAAGAACACGACCTCGCTGTCGGAGTTGTCGAAGAGGTACTCGAGCTCGTGGGCGACGTAGCGGTAGTTGACGTTGATGGGCACGACACGAGCCTTGAACGACCCGAAGAACAACTCGGGCCACTCGATGCGGTTCCACGCGTAGACCGCCACCTTCGACTCGGGTTCGCACCCGAGCGCCAGCAGGGCGCGCCCCACCTGATTGGTGCGTCGGTCGAACTCGCCGAACGTCAGCCGGTGTCCACCGCCCACCACGGCCAGTCGATCCGGATTGGCACCGGCCACGAGTTGCAGCAGGTCGCCGAGGTTGTACGTGGCCATCGCCGCCTCAACCCTTGACGAGGTCGACGGCGACCTTCAACGACTGCGGATCGCGGGCCGAGATCAACAGTTCGGTGACGGGCGAGGAACGCCACAGTTCCAACCGCTCGGCGATTCGTCCGGCCGGCCCGACCAGCGAGATCTCGTCGGCGAACTCGTCAGGCACCGCGGCGATGGCCTCCTCGCGCTTGCCCTCGAAGAAGAGGTCCTGGATGCGGTAGGCCTCCTCCTCGAATCCCATCCGGGCCATCAACTTCGTGTGGTAGTTCTGCCCCTTGGCCCCCATGCCACCGATGTAGAAGCCCAGCGCTGCCTTCACCGGCCACAGTCCGGTGGCCACGTCGTCGGTCACGTTGAAGGTGACCAGCGAGGCGATCTCGAATCCGGGCTTGGCGTCGGCCAACTGCTCGGCGTAGACGTCCTGACGGAACGGTGAGTAGTAGAGCGGCATCCAACCGTCGGCGATCCGGGCGGTCTGGGTGACGTTCTTGGGCCCCTCGGCGCCGAGGTAGATGGGGATCTCGTTGCGCAGGGGGTGCGTCATGATCTTGAGGGGCTTGCCCAGCCCGCTCGATCCCTCTCCCCGATAGGGCATGGGATAGAACTCGCCGTCGTTGCTGAGCGGCCCCTCGCGCAGCAGCGCCCGGCGGATGATGTCGACGTACTCGCGGGTGCGGGCCAGGGGCTTGTTCGACGGACGGCCGTACCAGCCCTCGACGACCTGCGGACCCGAGACACCGAGACCGAGGATCACCCGGCCGCCGGAGAGATGGTCGAGCGTCATGGCCGCCATGGCGGTGGCCACCGGTGTGCGGGCCGACAGTTGCACCACACCGGTGCCCAACTTGATGGTGCTGGTGTGGGCGGCCAACCACGTCAACGGCGTGAAGGCGTCCGAACCCCAGGACTCGGCGGTCCACACCGAGTCGAAGCCGACACGTTCGGCCTCCTGGGTGATCTCCACCATGTTCGCCGGCGGCTGCGCGGCCCAGTAGCCCCAGACGAGACCCAGTTTCATGTCATCCTCCTGATGGTCGAACGTTCGAGCGTCGTCAGTCGCCGAGGTCGGGGACCCAGACGGCGCCGTTGATGTGACTACCCCCGTCGGCGAACAAGGTGTTGCCGGTGATGTACACCGAATCATCGCTGGCGAGGAAGAACGCCACCGGCGCGATGTCGTCGAGCGGATCGCCGATGCGGCCCATGGGGATGGCGGCCTCGGACGCGGCGGCCATCTCGGGGTTGGCGGCCTCGAAGGCGCGGAACGCGGCCGTCTTGGCCCCCGGGCAGATGACGTTGGCGGTGATCCCGAACCCGGCCCATTCGCGGGCCGCGGTGCGGGTGAGGGTGCGCAACGCCTCCTTGGTGGCGTTGTAGTGCACCGACCCCATGTGGGCGTTCACACCGTTGAGCGAGCAGATGTTGATGATGCGACCGCGCCCGGCGGTGCGCATGGGGGCGAAGGCCTCCTTCATGGCCCACATCGGCCCCATGACGTTGATGCGCCACGCGTGCTCCATGGCCTCGTCGGGCATGCGGTCGACGCGCTGCAATCCGGCGCGATCACCACCCCACGCGTTGTTGACGAGGATGTCGATGGTCCCCCACCGATCCACCGCGGCCCGCACGGCCGCCCGGTTGTCGGCCTCCACCGTGACGTCGGTGGGCACGAACATCGCATCGACCCCGAACTCGTCGCGCAGGGCCGCGGCCACGGTCTCGCCGTTGGCGGGGTCGATCTCGGCCACCACCACGCGGGCGCCCTCGGCCGCGAACCGTCGAGCGATGCCAGCGCCGATGCCGTCGCCGGCCCCGGTGATGACCGCCACCCTGTCCTCGAGACGCTTGGCACCGGACTGCGCCATGGTTCCCACTCCCCCGGAGACGTGGATGATCGGACGAGCGGCGAGGCTACCGGACACCGCCGACGAGGCCGGCGGTGTCCGGCCGGCCCGACCTACCTGGTGATGCCGTAGTAGCGGTCGAGCCGGTACAACTCGATGGCGTTGCCCCGGAAGAACCGGTAGGCCTCGTGGTCGTTCATGCCCGCCTTCGACGCGATGCGCTCGGCGACCTCCTTCGAACGCGGGAAGGTGGAGTCGGCGTGGGGGTAGTCGACCTCGAAGGTGAGGCGGTCGATCCCGATCACGTCGCGGTTCCGCATGGCCGTCTCATCGTCGAAGATGCAGTACCAGACGTTCTGCTTCATGTAGGTCGACGGAGGCTGCTTCAGCTTCGATCCGAAACCGGAGGTGTCGAGCAGGCGCTCCTCCCACAGCTTGTCGGACCGCTCGAGGATGTACGGCAGCCACCCGGCCTGACCCTCGGAATAGGCCACCCGAAGCTCCGGATAACGCTCGAACACGCCACCGAACACGTAGTCGAGCAGCGAGCCCATGGCGTTCTGGAAGGTGAGCGTCGAGGAGATGATGAACGGCGCGTCGGGGGCGGTCATGGGCATGGCCGAGGACGAACCGATGTGCATGTTGATGACGGTCTCGGTCTCGACGCAGGCCTGGAAGAGCTTCTCCCAGTGACCCGAGTGCAGCGACGGGAGCCGGAGCGGCACCGGGTTCTCGGTGAACGTGATGTTGTGACTGCCCTTCTCGGCACAGCGACGGATCTCGGCGGCGGCGAGATCGACGTCCCACAGGGGGACGATGGTGAGCGGGATGAGGCGGCCGTGACCGGCGCCGGCGCACCACTCGTCGATCATCCAGTCGTTGTAGACACGGATGCAGGCCAGCGCGAGCTCCTTGTCCTCCCGCTCGAGGAAGGCCTGCCCACAGAACCGCGGGAGGATGTTCGGGAAGCAGATCGACGCCTCGACGTGGTTGGCGTCCATGTCGGCCAGTCGCTGGGTCTGGTCGTAGCAGCCGGGAAGGATGTCGTCGAAGGTGCAGGGTTCGTTCTGCACGACCTCGGCGCCGACGGCGGCCGACAGTCGCGTGAACGGGTAGACGAGATCGTCGTAGTACCAGACGTCGCAGTCGGCGCCGTCAGGATCGTCGATGGTGAAGCCGTAGCCGCCGGTGATGGTCATCGACACCTTGTGGCGTTCGATGCGCGGGCCCCGGTCGAGATACTTCTTGGGGAGACGGGCCGTCCACAGATCGGGGGGTTCGACCACGTGGTCGTCGACCGAGATGATGCGGGGGATCTCCATGCCGGGGCCTCCTGGGCGGCTGCGCGAATCTGACGGACCGTCAGAACGGTCAGTCTGCCATGCCGGGGGCCGATCCCCGCCCGTCGGACGCCGTCGCCTCAGTCGACGGTGAACTCCCCCGGGACGGGCACGCCGACCCGCCGACCCACCGGATCGGTGCCGGCGAACGACTCGGCCACCGCCCGCTCGGTGCTCTGCACCACCGAGCGCCGGCCATCGGACTCGACGATGGCGATCGTCGTCGACTCGCGGTCTCGACCGGGCACCACGGTGGCTCCCATCACCACCGCCGTCCCCGTGAGGTCGGCATCGATCGGCCGCGTGTCGGTGACCCGTCGGGCTTCGGCACTGACGTCGAGCGCGGCGAATGGCGCGCGGGGCGCAGTGTTCGACCACAGCGCCACCCCGGGTTTGGTGAGCAGTCCGCTCACGGCCGAGGTCAGCCCCACCGTCGGACGGTCGGCCGCGCCGAGCGTGCGCACCATCGCGGCTGCGCCCTGCAGCACGTAGTTGTTGAACGGCCCACCACCGAACGTCATGCCCCCGGTGAGCGTGAGGTCGCGATCGAGCGACAGACCGAGTTCGGCCGCCTGCACCTCCACCGCGGCCGGGAAGCAGCTGTAGAGATCGACCGGTCCGATGTCGTCGAGGTCGACGGCGGCGGCATCGAGCACGGCCTCCCCGCACACCCGCGACGCCGGCCACCGGTGCAGTTCGGCGCGGGAGGTGAGGTGGATCATGGCGTTGGACTCGGCCATGGCCAACGGGAAGACCCAGCGCGCCGGATCGATGCCCTGACGACGGGCGAACCCGACGGTGGTGAACACGAGCGCCGCGGCCTGGTCGACGTTCCACTGGGAGACGAGCCACTTCGGATAGGGCGCGGCGATGAGCCGGTTGGTCGGCGACTCGAAGGCGATCTCCTCGGCACTCAGCGCTCGACGGTCCCAGCCGGCCGGCGCCGTTGCCGCGATGCGAGCGAAGCGTTCCCACAGGGCACCCAGTTCACGCTGGTGGGCACCGACCGAACGATCGTGCAGCGAGCGGATCGCCGATTCGATGATGGCGTACTGATGGGCGGCGGTCGTGAGGTCGCGTTCGATCTCGATCTGGGCGATGACCATGCCGTCCGGTTCGATCAGTTCGTCGGGCGCGGACTCGATGGCGATCGCCGGTGCGGCCGGCACGTCGACACCGGCACGACCGGCGACCACCCCCGACCAGCGGTTCTCCCCACCGACGACGACCACCACCTCGTGGGTGCCGGCCGCCACGTCGGAGGCGGCCCGGGCCAGCAGCGACTGCTGCAGCACGCCGAGTTCACTGCGCACCGAGCGGGCCGAGGACGCACCGATGACCGCGGCCACCGCCCGCCCCGGATCGGACTCGGTCCACGTGCCGTGCGGCACCAGCACCGACCCGACCGACGGTCCGATCGTCGTGCCCTCGAGGGCGGCGCGGACGGCCTCGATCATGAGGGCGGTGGCCGAGGTGGGGACGAAGTCCGGGCCATCGTGGTGGGTGACCTCCGCGGCGCCGATGACCACCGGCGTGCGGTCGTCGAGACCGGTGATGGTGTCGGTGCCGTCGACGATCATGACCGCCTCGCCAACGCGTCGAAGAACATGGCCACCGTGGGATTGAAGATGTCGGCCCGCTCCCACTGCAGGAAGTGACCGGCACCGGGTACCACCAGCGGTCCCACGCGGTCGGTGAAGGCCACCTCGCAGCAGTGAACGAAGTCGGGACCGACGACGTGATCGTCGGCGCCGTAGAGCACGAGGGTGGGGACGTCGACGCACCGATCGAGGATCGGCACCTCGGCGGCGACTCGGCCGTGGGCCAGTTGGTAGACGGCCCAACCGGCACGCAGACGTTCCTCGGTGTCCCACGGTTCGACCATGAAGGCGATGTCGCCGTCGTCGAACGTACCCGGCGACGCCCACAGCCGCGGTCCGTACATGGCGGCCACCCACGCCCGCCGGAGCGCAGGGGTCGAGAGTTCGGCCGCCAGCCCATCGGGGTCGGCGCCCTGCCGGCGCCGGTAGTCACCGGTCGGCCCGTCGGCGATGGCGGTGATGGAACCGATGTCGATCCCGGCGGCGACGTAGGCGTCGACCACGATGGGCGGCACGGTGTCGAAGAACACCAGCCCGTCGACGAATCCGGCGAACCGTTGCACCATGTCGACGGCCACCACGCCACCGACGTCACCGCCGACGAGGCCGACGCGTTCGTGCCCGAGCGCGTCGTGGACGAGCGCATGGAGATCGCGCGAGTAGGTGACGATGTCGTAGGTGTCGTCGATCGAGAGGTCGGAGTCGCCGTGCCCGCGCAGATCGGGGACGATCACCTCGAACCCGGCAGCCACCAGCGGTTCGATGTTGCGCCACCAGATCCGCTTGGTCTCGGGGTAGCCGTGCACCAGCACCAACGGGTAGCCACCGATCCCTTCGCGCACGTAGGCGAGACGGAGTCCGGGGGCCACCTCGTGGTGATGGACGGTGAAGGCGTCGGGCGCTGGCGTCGGTGGCTGGGCCGGACGCAGACGGTGGTCGTAGGCGAAGGCGCTCATGCCACCGTTCCGTCGGCGAACAGCGCGTCGATCTCGGCGTCCGATCGGCCGAGATCGGCGAGGACCTGGCGGGTGTGCTCCCCCAGTCCCGGCGCCGCGGCACGGGCCTGCCACGGCGTGCCGTAGAAGTCCGAGGGGCTGGCCACGCGCATGACCGGTCCGTCGGCCTCGGGCACCTCGACGAAGGCCCCGGCGGCGTGCACCTGATCGTCGACCAGCACGTCATCGATCTCGTTGACCGGGGCCCAGAACATGTCGGGTTCGGTGTCGAAGATGGCCGCCCATTCGTCGCGGGTCCGGGTGGCGAAGATGGCATCGAGTTCGGCGATGAGCGCGGTGGCGTTCTCCCGCCGACCCTCGGGTGTGGAGTAGGGACCCTCGGTCAGCCACTCGGGATGACCGACGCAGCGGGCCAGCGGCGGCCAGTGGCGGGCGGCCTCCTGTCCGATCAGCCAGATGCCGCGTCCGTCGCCGCACACGTAGTTGTTCATGGCCGGGTTGATCATCGACTCGCGACGACCGATGCCGATGTGTTCGCCCCACCCGAGCGTGATCGAGAGGTCGAACCCCAACGTGTAGACGCCCTGCCGCACGAGCGAGGTCGACACGAGCTGTCCCCGACCGGTGCGCTCGCGGGCGTACAACGCGGCGCACACCGCGGCCGATGCCGAACTGCCCGTCGGGTGATCTCCCATGCCGCCGCGCTGGAACGGCAGCGGGCCGTCGGGCGCCCGCAACAGCGACGCCACTCCGGACCGGGCCCAGAACCCACCGATGTCGTAGGCGGGTCGGTCGGCATCGGGACCGGTCATTCCGTAGCCGGTGATCAACTGGTAGACGAGGCGCGGATTGCGTTCCATGACCACGTCCGGTCCCAGTCCGAATCGCTCCAGCGCGATGCGACGCAGGTTGGTGACGAAGACGTCGGCGTCGTCGAGCAGTTCGAGCGCGAGGTCGCGCCCTGCCGGTGTGCGCACATCGAGGGCGATCGATCGCTTCGAGCGGTTGTCCATCTCGAAAACGGGGTTGTCCGGCATCATCGTCCCGAACAGCGCCTGGTAGGTGCGAGCAGGATCACCACCGCCGGGCGGCTCGATCTTCACCACGTCGGCGCCCCAATCGGCCAGGATCCCGGCACACGCCGGACCGGCCACCCACATCGCCAACTCGACGACCTTCACACCTTCCAACGGACCCGACATCGTTCCCCCCTTCGACTCCGAGCCTCGCACATCGGCCTGCCACCGGATGCGGTGACCCGCCGCGTACGCTCTCGCCGACCTTCCACCCCCCTACCCGGAGGACCGATGAACCCGACCTTCCCCCATCGCCGTCGCCGACTGATCGGCGCTGTCGCTCTCGGCCTGACCCTGGTGGCCGGGGCTGCGGCGTGCAGCAGCGGGAGCAAGACCCCGGCGACCACGACGACCACGGCGGCGCCCACCCCCACCACCTCGGGCGCCAAGCCGGTGAGCACGCTCACCAAGGCCGACATCGTGCAGATGCAGGAGTGGCTCGACGCCGTGGGCTGCGATGTGGGCAACAACGACGGGGTCATCGGCCCGCTCACCGTGGCCAGCCTCAAGTCGTTCCAGAAGGGCGCCGGGCTGAACGTCGACGGGGTGTACGGACCCAAGACCAAGGCGGCGCTGTCGGCCGACGCCCAGGCCAAGAAGAAGGTGTGCACGCCGCCGCCCATCCCCACCCCCCCGGTGGGGCCGACCGGCGCGGCGGCCGCCTGCACCTCGAGCGCACTGCAGGCCGGACTCGAACCGACCCTGACCGAGGGCGCCGACGTGAAGATCGACGGATTCGGTTGTGACAGCGGTTGGGCCTACGCGTGGGTCACCATCACGCCCAAGTCCGACCCGTCGAACTCGATCACCGTGACCGAGGTGATGGCGTCTCGCGACGGCAAGTGGGTGGCGCAGAGCCGCGCCGCGGTGTGCGTGGCCGGGAAGATGCCGAAGGTCGTCTACGACAACGGCTGTCTGGTCAACTGAGACGCGGACGACACTTTCGTCGGTTCGTCAGACCGCCAGCCGGGCTGCGATCCAGGCGAACTGCGCGTCGTTCCAGGCACGGCTGATCCCGCAGGGGAAGGCCTGGAATCCATGCGGCATGTCGGGGGCGACGAACAGTTCGACGTCGCCCCCGGCGGCGGCCCAACGCGGCGCCAGCATGAGCGTGTCGTCGAGCAGATGGTCGGCGGTGCCCACACTCAGGAAGGCCGGGGGCATGTCGCGCAGGTCGGCGAACAACGGTGAGATGTGCGGAGCGCGGCGCTGTTCGGCCGAGAGCCCGGGCAGGTAGCACTCACCGAACATCTCCATACCGTCGGGCGACAACATGTCCGGTCCGGTCGACACCCGCACGCCGCGTTGACTCGGACTGCGGCCCCAGTCGTGCACCCCGAACACCGAGTTGATGCCGAGCACGTGATCGATGGAATCAAGGTCGTCGCGCACGCGCAATGCCACGGCCACGGCCATGTAGCCACCGGCCGACTCGCCCCCGATGAGCAACCGGTCGGTTCCCAGTTCGCGTCCGCCGTCGCCCAACAACCAGCGCACCACGGTGATGCCGTCGTCGGGACCGGCGGGGAACGGATGCTCGGGCGCCTTGCGGTAGTCGACCGACACCACCGCCATGCCGAAGCGCCGGGCGAGTTCGAGGTTGGAGGGATCGTTCATCTCCGGCGCACCGATCACCATGCCGCCACCGTGGAAGTGCACGTAGACGGCGGTGGCCGGACCATCGGGGAGGAACAGCCGACAGCGGACGCCGTCGATGGTGCGCTCGATGGCCTCGGGCACCGGCGTGTAGGTGCGTTCGAAGGCCCGCCGCATGTGGCGCGCCGCGCCGTGCAGATCGCGCGGCGGCTCGCCATCGGCGGCGAACGCGGCGGCCATCGCCTCCATGCCGGCCTCGACGACGGCCCGTGCCTCCGGCCGCATCGCCTCGATCTCGTCGGACCACAGTCGCATGTCGATCCCCCCTCGTCGTCGCGACCCTAGGACGCCGACTCACGCCCGCGTCGACCGATAGGTTCTGGCCATGGGGTTCTGGAGCCGCGAGGTGGTGCCGAGGTTCATCGACAAGGCGTGCGGCACCGAGGCCATGCGCAAGGGACGTGACCTGATCGCGCAGGGCCTCTCGGGTGTGGTCGTGGAGATCGGCTTCGGCTCCGGGCTCAACATCGCCAGTTATCCGCCCGAGGTCACGCTGGTGCACGCCGTCGAACCGTCGACGGTCGGCCGACGACTGGCGGCCGACCGGATCGGCTCCGCTCGGGTGCCGGTCGAGTACGCGGGTCTGCGGGGCGAGTCGATCGAACTCGACGACGAATCATGTGACGGCGCGCTGTGCACGTTCACGCTGTGCACCGTGCCCGGCGTCGAGCAGGCCCTGCGCGAGGTGTTCCGGGTGCTCAAGCCCGGCGGACGCTTCCACTTCCTCGAACACGGCCTCGCTCCGGACGAGTCGACCCGCACCTGGCAACGGCGACTGGAACCGTTCCAGCTGCGACTGGCCGACGGCTGCCACCTCACCCGCGAACCGGGCGAGCTGGTGCGGGCCGCCGGGTTCGAGATCGAATCGTTGGACAGCGCGTACACCAAGGGCCCGAAGCCGTGGGTGTACATGACGATGGGACGCGCCCTCCGACCGACCTGATGCAGGGCGGCGCCCTCGGCCGGTCGACCTTCAGCCGATCTGAAGGTTCCCTTCACCGATCCTTTCGGTCGGAATGCACATGATCGTGCGGTGACGACCTCCCCCACCGAGTATCCGCTCGAGCCCGAACGCTCGTCCGACCTCGCCGAGGACCTCGACGCACCTCCGTCCCGGTCGTTCGGCCGACGACAGGCCCTCCTCGGCCTCGGTGCGGCCGCAGTGGCGGTGACGGCCGTCGCCTGCGAGCCGGGCGGCGGAACCACCACCACGACCACCGCACCAGCCGTGCCC
>VERC01000143.1 GCA_018882825.1 Acidimicrobiia bacterium
CCCGTGCGGTGCGCGACTCCAGCTCCGACGCCGGTCGCATCGCCGAGGGTGACTGGCTCGGCATCGCCCGTGACGGGATCGTCAGCATCGCGCCCGACCTGGCCGCGGCCGCCGATCGTCTGCTCGACCGACTCGTCGACGACAGCCACGAGATCGTGACCATCATCGAGGGTGAAGGTGCATCGCCGGCGGTGACCCGTCATCTCGAGGTGTGGGTGCACGACAACCGGCCCGGGTGCGAGGTCGAGGTGCACCACGGCGGTCAACCGCTGTATCCGTACCTCTTCGGCATCGAGTGAGCCGTGGGACGTCGGCTGGGGCAACTCGACGCTCTCGACGTCACGGAACTCAAGGGGGTCGGGCCGAAGACCGCCGAGTCGTTGGCACGTCTCGGTGTGCGGTCGGTGCTCGACGTGTTGATGTACTACCCGCGCCGGTACGTCGATCGCACCAACCAGGTGTCGATCGCCGACGTGTCGCCCGGTGACGACGTCGTCCTGATCGCCACCGTGCGTTCCGGTCGCACGGTGCGCAGTCGCAGCGGACGCGACTTCGTGGTGATCACCGTGGCCGACGCCTCCGGCGCGCTGGACATCACCTTCTTCAACCAGCGGTGGCGCCTCAAGCAGTTGACGACGGGTACGACGGTGGCCCTGTTCGGCCGGATCGAGCGGTACCGCGGTCGGGTCGGCATGACCAATCCTCTCGTGGACCGGTTGGGCACGAGGGTGGGCCGCATCGTGCCGATCTACCCGCAGTCGGACAAGGAACGGATCGACAGCGAGACGATCGGCGAGTTGTGCGCCGAGACGCTTCGGCGCTCGGGTGAGTTCGACGAACCGCTCGACGAGGCGCTGCTCGATCGTCTCGATCTCGTCGATCGCACCACCGCCTTCCGTGGCATCCACGCACCCGACGACATGGCCGAGGCCGCAGCGGCCCGGCGCCGGCTGGTGTTCGACGAACTCCTGCGCGTGCAGGTCGAACTGGTCCGTCGCAAACGCGAGCTCGAGCGCACCGCGGTCGGTCTCACCCACACCGTCGGTGCCGGTGGGGGGCCACTGGTGGAGGCATTCCACGAGGCATTGCCCTACGACCTCACCGCCGCGCAGTCGCGGGCGATCGCCGAGATCGTCGACGACCTCGGCGCACGGGCGCCCATGCACCGACTGCTGCAGGGCGATGTCGGTGCCGGCAAGACGGTGGTGGCGGTGAGTGCGATGTTGGTGGCGGTGCAGGGCGGTCATCAGGCGGCGCTCATGGCCCCGACCGAGGTGCTGGCCGAACAGCACCATCTCGGCATCCGGCACCTGCTGGCCGAGTTCACGGTGCCCGACACGGCCGAGGGGAGTCTGTTCGGTCAGGCGGGCATGGACCGTCGTCTCGGCGTGGCCCTGCTCACCAACCGCACGCCGGCCGCCGAGCGCCGACGGATCCTCGCCGACATGGCGTCGGGCGACCTCGACATCGTGATCGGCACCCATTCGCTCATCTCCGAGGGCGTCGAGTTCGACAGTCTCGGCGTGGTCGTCATCGACGAGCAGCACCGGTTCGGGGTGGAGCAACGCGCCGCCCTGCGGGCCAAGGGGGCGGGCGACGCAGTGCCCGACGTGTTGGTGATGACGGCGACGCCGATCCCGCGCACCGCGGCCATGACCGTCTACGGCGACCTCGACGTGTCGGTGCTCGACGAGCTCCCGCCGGGTCGCACCCCGATCGTGACGCGGTGGGCGCGCACCCCCGCGGAAGAGTCGGCGGTGTGGGACGACGTGCGGGCCGAGGTCGCCGCCGGTCGCCGGGCCTACGTGGTGTGTCCACTCATCGAGGAGAGTTCCAAGCTCGAGGTCCGCTCGGCCGAGGAGACCTTCGCCTCATTGCGCGATGGCGAGCTGGCGGGTCTGGGTGTCGGACTGCTCCACGGACGACTCAAGGCCGACGAGAAGGACGAGGTCATGGGTCGGTTCCGCGCCGGCGACCTCGACGTGTTGGTGGCCACCACCGTGATCGAGGTCGGGGTCGATGTCCCCGAAGCGACCGTCATGGTGATCCTCGACGCCTCGCGGTTCGGCATCGCCCAGTTGCACCAGTTGCGCGGCCGCGTCGGTCGTGGTGCGGCGCGCTCGAAGTGCTGGCTGGTGGGCGAGGCCACCACCCCCGACGGCGAGGCCCGGCTCGAGGCCATCGTGCGCTCGACCGACGGGTTCGAACTGGCCGAGGTCGACCTCGACCTGCGGGGCGAGGGCACGATCATGGGCGAACGACAGAAGGGTCGCAACGATCTCAAGTTGGCCTCGTTGCGGCGGGACCGGGAGTGGGTGGTGACGGCCCGGGAGGTGGCCGAGGAGATCCTCGACGCCGATCCCGACCTGGTCGATCACGAGGTCCTGGCCGAGGAGATCGACGTGCTGTTGCGGCCCGACGACGTCGAGTTCCTCATGAAGTCCTGACGGCTAGGTTGCGCGCATGACCTCACGACCGACCATCGTCCTGACGCACGGCGCCTTCCACACCGGCGCCTGCTGGGATCTCCTCGCCGCCGAGCTCGATGGGCGCGGCTTCGACACCCGCACGTTCGATCTGCCGCTCACCGACCTCGACGCCGACGCCGCGGCGGTCACCGCGGTGCTCGACGACTGCGACGGACCGGTGACCCTCGTCGGGCACTCCTACGGCGGCGCGGTGATCACCGCGGCGGGATCGCATGCGAACGTCGGGCGACTCGTCTACCTGTGCGCTCTGGCCCCCGACGTCGGGGAGCCGGCCAGTGGCGGGCCGGTGGAGATCGGTCCCGACTTCCTGGCGTCGATGCGCGTGACCGACGAGGGTGTCGCCTTCGTCGATCCGGCGCTCGCCCCGCAGGTCTTCTACCCCGACGTCGATCCGGCGACGGCGCGGCGCTTCGCCCAGCACCTGCGGCCGGGGCACACCGGCGGAGCGGTGACGATGACGAACGCGGCATGGCGCGACCGGCCGGCGACGTACATCGTCTGTGTGGACGACCCCATCATCCTGGAGACGTCACAGCGGGCCAACGCGGCGCGCATCGGTGCCGAGGTGCGCGAACTCCCCGGCGACCATTCGCCGATGGTCGCGCGGCCGGACGCGCTGGCCGACATCCTCGCCGAAGTCGCCGCCCGCTGACGGCGTTCAGGATCGGCGCGGCGGACGGAGTCGAGTCGTGCCGTCCCCGGCCGTGCGGGCGAGGAGTTCGAAGTCGCGGTCGGTGAAGCGCAGCACGCCGTCATCGCCGCGCGACATCGTGTCGTGGTACACGCCGACGAGTTCGGATCGAGTGCCATCGTCGGACCACTGGCACTCGCGGATCTGCCACCGGGCCGACGCATCGTCGCCCCCGACGTGGGAGATCGTCCCGTTCAACACCTCCTGCACGCACTGCGCGTAGGCGGGGCGGATGCGGGCGAAGACCTCGGTGATCGCCGTGCGTCCTTCGATCGTCCCGTCTCCGGGGATGTGCCAGCGAGCGTCGGTGCTCCAGCAGTCGGAGAAGGACTCGATGTCGGATCGCAGCACCGCGTCGCAGTAGCGGCCGACCAGATTGCGGACATCGGCGTCGATACCCACCGGGACTCAGCCTTCGTACTCGTCATCGGCGGGATCGGGGACCACGATGTCGAAGCGCTCGTTGCACTCCGGACAGCGGTAGGCGATCACGTCGCCCGGCTCCCACCCGTCCTCCGGGGGGTACGACAGCGGTCGGAGCGTGCCGCCGCAATCGACACACGTCATCGGGGACTCGGCTTCCATGGTCGACAGGGTACGTTCGACCTCGTGCGAGTGGTGGCCGGAACGGCGCGGGGTAGACGCCTGGTGGCCCCGGCCGGACCCGGCACCCGGCCCACCCTCGATCGCGTGCGCGAGTCGCTGTTCAACGCGCTGGGCAGTCTCGACGCGGTGGCCGGGGCCGAGGTGCTCGACCTGTTCGCCGGGTCCGGGGCGCTGGGCATCGAGGCGCTGTCGCGCGGGGCGGCCCGGGCGACGTTCGTCGATGTCGACCGGTCGGCACGGGAGGCGGTCGAGGCCAACCTCCGGTCGACCGGGTTCACCGCGGTCTCCACCGTCGTGGCCGGCGACGCCCTGATGTGGCTCGACGGCCCGGCGGCGACGGCCCGGTTCGATCTCGTCCTGTGTGACCCGCCCTACGCGTTCACCGATGCGCAGTGGGCGACGGTGTTCGCCGCGTTGGTCCCGCTCGTCCGTCGGGTCGACGGCGCTCCGGGCGTCGTCGTCGTGGAGTCGGATCGATCGGTGCCGCTGCCGGAGGGGTGGCATCCTCTGAGGACGAAGGCCTACGGGGATACCATCGTGTCCGTCCTTCAGCCCCCGGACGGACCTCGAACGGTCGGGCGGCGAGCCTGACCGACCGGCCCAGTGGAGATCTCGTGACTCGAGTCCTGTACCCGGGATCGTTCGACCCGATCCACAACGGTCACCTCGAGATCATCGCCACGGCCTCGCGGCTGTTCGACGAGGTCGTGGTGGCCGCCATGCGCAACCCACAGAAGGGCGAGCCACTGTTCACGCTGGACGAGCGGCGGGAGATGCTCCACGAGTCGGTCGCCCACCTGTCCAATGTCCGGGTCACGATGTTCGCCTCGCTGGTCGTCGATCTCGCTCGCGACGAGGGCGCCGACTTCATCGTCAAGGGCCTGCGAGCCGTGTCCGACTTCGAGTCCGAACTCCAGATGGCGCAGATGAACCACAAGATCGCGGGGGTCGACACACTCTTCATCCCGTCCACTTCGGGCAACTCGTTCCTGGCCTCGAAGTTGTTGCGCGAGATCACCCGGTTCGGCGGTGACGTCACGACGATGGTCCCGCCCCCCGTCGCTCGTCGACTGCAGGAGAAGTACGGACGATGACCGACGAACGAGGCGGCTACGACGAGGAGCTCGACCTCACGCCACCGAGCGTGGGGGCGCAGTACCACCCGCCCGAGACCGAGGACCTGCTGCTCGGATTGCGGGACCTGATCGTGAACGCCCGTGACCTGCCGCTGTCGGCTTCGTCGGTCATCTCCAAGGACGAGGCGCTCGCCCTTCTCGATGATGCGCTCGAAGCGTTGCCCGAGGAACTGCGGGCGGCGCGCTGGTTGTTGAAGGAGCGGGAGCAGTTCATCGCCCGCACACGACGCGAGGCGGCGGACATCCTCGAACAGGCACGCGACCGAGCCGAGCGGATGGTCGAACGCACCGAGATCGTGAAGGCGGCCCAGGCCCGGGCCAACGAGATCGTCGATGTCGCCGACAGCGACGCGTTGCGCCTCCGTCACGAGGTCGAGGACTTCTGCGACCAGAAGTTGGCCAGCTTCGAGATCGTGCTGGAGCGCACCCAGAAGCTCGTCGCTGCCGGTCGGGCCAAGTTGCAGGGTACGAATCTGCTGGCCGACGCCGCCGCCGCCCATCACGGATTCGAGGGTCCATCCGAGGTGACCGGGGGCACGAGCGTCCCGGTCACGACGGCGAGGGACGCCTACGGCGAGACCTACGGGGAGACGTACGCAGGATCGGACGGGTTCGGGGAGTCGGTCGAGCAACCGGGCCTGTACGACGACGGTGCCGGGGCGACGTGGGACGACGCGGTCGATCGCTGGGACGATCGCTGGGACGACGAACCGGAACCACCCCGGCCGCGACTCACCGTGGTCGACGACCGGTACGAGGCGCACGGTGACGACGGGATCACCTACGGCAGCGGCCGCGCCCCCGACGGTGTCGACTCCTCCGGCCATCCCGCAGGTCCGGCGGCCGGCCGTCGCGAGGACGGGTCGAACTTCTTCGACCAGGACCTCCTCTGACCGATGGCCCGCCACCCGCTCAGGGTGGGCATCGCCGATCTCCGACGCCGGCCCGGAACCCGGCGGCGGGTGGAGGAGTCGGTGCCCCTCGACGATCTCGAGGTCTCCACGGCCCGCGTCCCGGCGGGTGAACCGGTCGTGGTCGATCTCGAGCTCGAGACCCTCAGTGACGGACTGGTGGCCACCGGCACCATCGACGCGCCGTGGACGGGCGACTGTCGGCGTTGTCTCCGACCGGTCGGGGGCCGGGCCGTGGTCGAGGTGCGCGAGATCTTCCAGCCCCGACCGGTCGAGGGCGAGACCTACGCCATGGGCGAGGACATCGTCGACCTCGAACCCATGGTGCGCGATGCGGTGCTGTTGGCGCTGCCCCTGGCGCCGTTGTGCGCGGAGGACTGTCTCGGGCCGGCGCCGCAGGAGTTCCCCACGGGGCGGGCCGACGAGGTCGACGGCAC
>VERC01000144.1 GCA_018882825.1 Acidimicrobiia bacterium
AGGTGCCGCTCAACTTCCTCAACCCCCGACCGGGTACGCCGTTCGCCGGTCTGCCGCTCACCGAACCGCTGGAGGCGATCCGCTGGATCTCGTTGTTCCGCCTCGGTCTGCCCTCGGTGATCCTGCGGTACGCCGGCGGTCGCGAGGTCACCTTGCGCGAACTTCAGGCCATGGGTCTGACCTCGGGCATCAATGCGCTCATCGTGGGCAACTACCTCACCACTCTGGGGCGTTCGCCGAACGAGGACCTGCAGATGCTGGAGGACCTCCACATGCCGATCGGTGCGTTGTCCAAGGCCATCTAGTGGCTGACGCGTTCTGCCGCTGGTGCGGGACGCGCACCGACGATCACCCGGCGGTCGCGTGTCGACGTGAACTCGACCCGCCCCGGTTCTGCCCCGAGTGCGGACGGCGCATGCGCGTGACCGTGCACACCGCCGGGTACGAGGCCGTGTGCCGCGATCACGGGCTCATGGCCGTGGCGGACTGAATCGGTCAGGACTTCCCGCAGCTCTGGACCACGGCACCCGGGGGCTGCAACGGGTCGGGCATGGGTGCACCGGCGAACCGGTCGCCGATCCACGTCATCATCGACGGGAACGACGGCGTGATCACCCCGGCGTGCGATTGGCCGGCGAACACCCATCGCTGCTCGACCTGCCCGATGGTGCACAACTGGTCGAACAGGAGCGCGGAGGACGCCACCGGGATCTGTTCGTCGTTGCCGCCGTGGATGATGAGCAACGGGTCGGGCAGCGGGGTGGTGAAGGTGCCCGGGTCGTTGTCGCGCAGCAACTGGTTCCACGAGGGGACCTTCGCCGGATCGGCCTTCTGCAACTTGGTGAAGTCGAGTCCGGCGGCGGCCTTGGACAGATCGCCCGAGCACAGCGAGTCGACCTTGCCGATGAACTCGATCCCCTCGGGCTGGAGCACCAGTGAGAGATCGGCCTTGTCGTCGCCGTAGGCGGCGTTCATGGCCGCGGCCACCATGGCGATGTAGTGCTTGTACGGACTGGTCTGCAGCGCGGCGTTGATGAGCAGCAGTTGCGACGGAGGTGCGCCGGCAACGGTGGCCACCAACTTCAGCTCGGGCGCGTACGACCCGGCGATGTGACCGGCGAACATCGCCGCGTGACCGCCCTGCGAGTGACCCCACACGACATAGCGCGTCGACGCGTTGGCGCCCAGGAACGACTGCGCGGTGCGCACGATGTCGAGCACGCCATGGGCCTGGCTCTCACCGACGATGTAGGGGTGCAGCCCCGGTGTGCCCAGCCCCTCGTAGTCGGTGGCCACGACGAGGTAGCCGGCATCGAGGAGTCCGTTGGCCAACTGCACGGTGCCCGCGGCGTCGAGCGACGGCGCGCAGGCGTCGGCCATGCCCGTGGTGCCGTGCGCCCAGGTGATGACGGGCCATCCGCCAGCCGGGGCGGTGCCCCTGGGGATGGCGATGAGTCCGGTGACCGGGATGTCGCGGCCGTCGACCGCCGTCGAGTGGTACATGACCCGCGACATCGTGCCGTTCAGTCCGGCGACCTCGACCGGTTCGGAGGCGATGAGCTGACCGGGCTTCCCCTTCGGCAGTGGATCGGGCACGCCGTAGAAGGCGGGGAGACCGGGCGAGCCCACGACGGTGGCGGTCGTGGTCGATGACGATCCCGACGACGAGCACGCCGACAGCAACGCCGCGGCGGCGAGGGCGACGGCGGCGAGGGCCCGCAGGCGCCGGGGACGGGTTGACGAGTGGCTGTGCATGACGGCGACCGTAGTGGCCGGCCGGGTTCCGGGACCGGGTTCGCGGTGGTTCCACATCCCGACCCGGCCGGAGCGGTACCCTTCCGAGTGGCGAGCGGAGCCGGGGCCGAAGGAACGCGTACGCCTGTGGCCACCAAATCACCGACCCGATCCGGCTCCAAGAGTTCGAGGACCTCGCCGACCCGCGCCCGGTCTTCGAAAGCCAGGTCCTCGAAGCCGAGAGCCTCGCGTTCGGCTGCGCCCAAGGGACGCTCGGCGTCCTCGGCCCGTCCTCCCGCGCCCGGTCCGGTGCGCGATGCCTTCACCGGTCACGGGCACGATGTCTGGGGCGTGGCCTGCATCGCCCTCGGCCTGTTGCTCGGACTCGGTGTCTACGTCGATCTGGCCGGACCGCTCGGCCGGGGACTGGCCGAGGTGGCCGGTCTGCTGGTCGGCGGGCTCCGGGTGATCCTGCCCGTGGTGCTGGTGGTGACCGGCATCGTCCTGTTGCGCGGGCCGCGCGACGAGGTCACCGAGCGGCGAATGACCGCCCGGCGCGTGGCCGTCGGTACCGTGCTCGGTCTGCTGGCCGTGGCCGGTCTGCTGCACCTGGCCCAGGGTCGCCCCGAGTTCGGCGCGCCGCTGGCCGACTTCATCGCCGCCGGCGGCTACGTCGGCGCCGCCCTCGGCGTGCCGCTGGAACGGGCGCTGGCGGTGGTCGGCGCGGCACTGGTCCTCGCTGCGCTGGTGGTGGTGGCGCTCGTGGTGGCCACCGGCATCACCGTGCGTACTGCGGCTCGGCGCGCCGCCGATGGCATGCGGCCGGTGCAGTCGGCCGTGCGCCGGTCGGTCGGCTCCCTGTTCGAACTCGACGAGTCCGATCGTGCCGGGAACCCCGACTCGCTCGACGACTCGCCGGTGCCCATCCTCTACGACGGGACCGTGCTCGACGTCGACGGCGAACCGATGCTGGCCGAGCTCGTCGATCCCGACGGTGAACCGATCGACGCTTTCGACGACTCGGAGTTGTTGTTCGTGGCCGGGTCCGACGACGAGCCCGTCGACGAACTCGACATCCACGTTCCCGACATCGAGCCGGTCGCCGGCGAGCAACTCACCATGCCCGTGCCACCCGAGCGGGCCGTGGCGTGGAAGCTCCCGCCGCTGCGGATGCTCGAGCGCTCCACCGCCCATGCGGTCGACAAGCGGCGGGTCGAGGATCGGGGGCGTGTGCTGGAGGCGTCATTGGCCGAGCACGGGGTGCAGACCCGACTGGTGGGCATGGTGGTCGGTCCCACCGTCACCCGCTACGAGCTGGAGCTCCTGCCCGGCGTGAAGGTGTCGCGGGTGACGAGCCTCCACAAGGACATCGCCTACGCCATGGCCTCGCCCGACGTGCGCATCCTCGCCCCCATACCGGGCAAGCAGGCCATCGGGGTCGAGGTCCCCAACGACGATCGCCAACTCGTCGCCGTGGGCGACATCCTCGCCTCGCCCGAGGCCAAGGCGGCCCGCAATCCGCTCGAGGTGGCCATCGGTCGCGACATCAACGGCCGGGCCGTCCTCGCCGATCTGGCCAGGATGCCTCATCTCCTCATCGCCGGCGCCACCGGTGCCGGCAAGTCGTCGTGCATCAACTCGCTGATCACCTCGATCCTCATGCGATCGACCCCCGACCAGGTGCGCATGATCCTCATCGATCCCAAGCGGGTGGAACTGGGCCAGTACAACCGTCTTCCCCATCTGCTGACCCAGGTGGTGACCAACCCCAAGAAGGCGGCCAACGCACTGTCGTGGGCGGTCAAGGAGATGGAGCGTCGCTACGACCTCCTGTCGGAGGTGGGCTTCCGCGACATCGACGGCTACAACCAGGCCTTCGACCGCGGCGAGGTCGTCGATCGTCCCGAACTCGGGCTCGAGTACCACCGGCTCCCGTACATCCTCATCGTGGTCGACGAGTTGAACGACCTCATGATGGTGGCGGCCCGCGACGTGGAGGAGTCGATCTGCCGCATCGCCCAGATGGCCCGCGCGGTGGGCATCCACCTCGTGCTCGCCACGCAGCGTCCGTCGGTCAACGTCATCACCGGTGTGATCAAGGCCAACGTGCCGGCCCGACTGGCCTTCGCCGTGTCGAGCCTCGCCGATTCGCGGGTGATCCTCGATCAGGGTGGCGCCGAGAAACTGCTCGGGCGCGGTGACATGTTGCTGCTCGGTCCGTCCTCGTCGGTGGCCCAGCGCATCCAGGGGTCGTGGGTCACCGAGGACGAGGTGCGCAGCGTCGTGGCCCATTGGCGCACGCAGTCACCCGACATCGTCTACGACGACTCCACCGTGCAGGGATCCGAGGATCAGGGCGGCTCGTCCGTCGGTGGCGCCGGCAGCAGCGGTGACGACGACGACGACGATCTGCTGCGACAGGCCATGGAGTTGGTGGTGCGATCGCAACTGGGCTCGACCTCCATGCTGCAACGCAAGTTGCGGGTCGGGTTCGCCCGCGCCGGTCGCCTCATGGACCTGCTGGAACAGCGCGGGGTCGTCGGACCGTCCGAGGGCTCGAAGGCGCGCGCCGTGCTCATGACCCCCGAGGAACTCGACGCGCTGTAGGGATCGGTCATCTCACCGGCCGTTCGAAGTGCATCCGCTCGGCGCGGTCGGGTGTGGTGGATCTCGTCCAGCCCCGGACCGAGTGCACGGTGAACACCGCCTGCTCGTCGAGTTCCATGCGGTGGCCGGCCCGGTGGAACTGTCGGTGGTGCGTGCCGCACAGCAGCACCATCCGGTGGACGTCGGTGCGACCGCCCTCGATCCAGTGGTCGATGTGGTGCACGTCGCAGTGGCGCGGTCCGGCTCGACACCCGGGTGCTCGACAGTGCCGGTCGCGGGCGATCACGGCCCGACGCTGGGCCGGGGTGGCCGTCCGCACCTCCCGGCCCATCTCGAGGACCGTCGAGCCGCTGGTGAGCACCCGTTGCACCACCGAGTCGCACCCGAGCGCCGCGATGGCCGAGGCATCGAGCACCAGGCCGTCGCTGGCCACGCCGTCGCCGTGCCGCCGCAGGGCCTCGGTGAACCATGCCGTCTCCATCGCCGACCACCCACGGGCGGCGGCCCGACGGGCGACGTCGTCGGCGGTGCGCACCCCGGCGCCGCGCAGCGCCGCCGCCCGCATCTCGTCGATGTCGATGGTGAGCAGCACGTGCGGGTGGAACCGACCGTGCTCTCCGGGACCCCGCCGGTGCCCGAGCGCGTACTGGGCCATCCCCACCAGCGCGTCGGCCGTGCGTCCGGCCATCGTCCGCGGCGGTCCGATCGGTTCGCCGTCGTCGTCGACGGCATCGGGGACATCGAACACGCGCAGCGCTGCGGCCACGATCGCGGCGTCGGCGCCGTGCAGCACGCCGCTGATCGACAGTGACTGATCGAGCAGCGTGGCGGCGTACACGCCGGACGACCGTTCATCGAAGTCGCCCGGTCCGTCGTCGGACTCCGCGCACCGCACCCACTGGCGCAACGCCAGTTCGGTGTCACGGACGTCGAGCGGTGCCACCACCTCGATCACCGTCGCCGCGTCGTCGGCGAAGCGTCCGACGAACCGAGCGGGGATCGCCGTGACCATGGCGTCGACCTTGGCCCGCGACACCGCACCCGACCGCCACGCCGCGACCACTGTCGGCCATGATCGGAGACGATCGATGCGCCGGGCCTCGAACGCCGCGTCGCGCCGGGACGATCCGCCCTCGTGCAGCAACCACGCACGCAGGGAGGTGGCGCCGTCATCGCGCCACCCCTCGTCGACATCGAACCGCACCTCGGTCTCGTGCACGATCGATTCGAGTCGCTCGATGAGGCTGCGCACCCGACGGAGACCGGCCCCGTCCGCCGGGACGGCACAGGTCGCCAGTCGGCCCACGGCCTCCTCGACCTCGGCCACCGCCACCTCGAAAAGCATCCCGACCTCCCCGACTCGAACACCGACTCGAACACCGACTCGAACACCGATTCGAACAGCGGACCGGCAGCGGACCGGGAAGTGGTGTCCCTCACTGCGGGGAAGTACGTCGGACCGTACCCACCCCCTGTGACACCACCCTCTTCCGCCGCCCGAACGCTCCACCCTCGGGCACCGGCCCGGCCCCCGCACCGCCGGTTCGTAGGATGGTTCGATGACCGAGCGCTACTGGATCGAGACGCTCGGCTGTCCCAAGAACCAGGTCGACTCCGACAAGCTCGTCGGCACCCTCCAGGCCGACGGCCTCGTCCCGGCCGAGCGGCCCGAGGACGCCGACGTCGTGGTGGTCAACACCTGTGCCTTCGTCGAGCAGGCCCGGCAGGAGTCGATCGACGTGGTCCTCGGCCTCGACGCCGTCCGCGCTCCCGGGGCCCGTCTCGTCGTCACCGGCTGCATGGCCGAGCGCTACGGCACCGAACTGGCCGAGGCCCTGCCCGAGGCCGACGCCGTCGTGGGCTTCGGGGTGCCGGTCGTGCTCG
>VERC01000145.1 GCA_018882825.1 Acidimicrobiia bacterium
GAGCAGCGACTGCGCCTGCACACCGGCGACACCCTGCACCGGATCGACGACGACATCGACGCCGACACCGCCGGTGAGGGCCCGCACACCCTCCACGAACGATCCCGTCGAGTGGTCGACGGCCTCGGCCCCCAGTGACTCGCAGAACTCGACCTTCTCCGCGCCACCGACGACCGCGATGACACGTGCCCCGCGGGCCCGACACAACTGCACGATGGCCGAGCCGAGACCGCCGGCCGCGCCCAGCACCACCACCGTCTCACCCGAGGCCACGCCACCCCGCCGGATGGCCGCGTGGTACGCGGTGTGGGCGGGGATGAGGAAGCCGGCGGCCTGCTCGTCGGTCAGACCCTCGGGCACCGGCACGATCATCGAGATGCCGATCGTCACCGAGGCGCACGATCCCCATGGTTGGATGGCCACGGCGGCCACCCGCTGCCCGATCAGGTGCTGCCACGCGGGCGCCGCGCCGATGACCTCACCGACGCCTTCCTGACCGGTGATGTACGGCCGGGCCACCGGCACCGGGTAGTCACCGCGGGCCATGGTCACGTCGGGCAGTGCCAGTGCCGCATGGCTCATCCTCAGCAACACCCAGTCGGTGAAGGGCTCCACGCCTGCACCCGCCGGCACCCACCCGGCCAGGCCCATCCCCATGCCGGCGATGGCATCGACCGTCGGCTCGGCGATCTCGTCGAGCCGCAGCACCGCCCCCGGCTCACCCGCTCCGTGCACACGCCACGCTTCCATCGGTCACCCCCGGTTCACCGGGATGCAGTCAACCACTCTCGCGCCGACCGGTCGCTGAAACGCGATCGTCACACGCCGGCCACGCGCAGCGAATCCCACCGCACTAGGTTCCCCCGCAGGTGGAGTCCCCCGTTCGGGGGATCGGTGTCGTCGTGAGGCGACCGGTTCCACCGTCGAGCAGCATCGCCAGTTCACCAGCACGACAGCAACCGTTCACCGCGGTTCCGTCCTCCACGGGGAGACCATGACAACCACCAGACATCAACGCCGACCGCTGCTGAAGTTCGCGGTCGCCGGTATCGCCCTGCTCGCCGTTGCGAGCGTGTTCACTGCGTGCTCCTCGGACAGCTCGTCGTCCAGCGGCGCCATCAAGGCGGCGTGGATCTACGTCGGCCCGACCAACGACGGCGGCTGGACCCAGGCCCACGACGCCGGCCGCAAGTTCGTCGCCACCGAACTGGGCAACGAGGTCGTGACGACCTACAAGGAGAACGTCCCTGAAGGTCCGGAGGTGGCGCAGGTCATCGCCGATCTGGTGAAGGACGGCAACAAGATCATCTTCGGCACCTCCTACGGCTTCCAGGACGCCATGGCCGAGGCTGCCGCCAAGTACCCGGACGTGAAGTTCGAGCAGGCCACCGGCGACAAGCTCACCGGCGGCAAGACCGTGCCCAAGAACTACGCCGAGCTGTGGGGCGCCGGTGAGGACACGCTCTACCTGTCGGGTATCGCCGCCGGTAAGGCCACGAAGAACAACAAGATCGGCATCGTGGCACCGTTCGCCATTCCCGAGGTGATCCGTCACATCAACGCCTTCACCCTCGGTGCCCAGTCGGTCAACCCGAACGCGACGACCAAGGTCGTGTGGACGAAGACCTGGTTCAACCCGACCGTGGAGAAGCAGGCCTCGGAGTCGCTGGTCTCGGCCGGCGTCGACGTGCTGTTCACCCATCAGGACAGCCCGGCCGGTGGTGACGTGGCCAAGGCCGCCAACATCCCGTGGGTCGGCTACGACTCCGATCAGTCCGGCACCTACGGCAGCGTGTGGCTGACCACCGCCACCTACAACTGGGGCCCGTACTACCTGTCCCGGGTCAACGCGGTGAAGAGCAACACCTGGAAGCAGGCCAACTACTACGGCACGATCGCCGACAACTTCACCTCACTCGCTCCGTTCGGGACGCTGGTGTCGGCCGACACCAAGGCGGCCATCGACGCCGAGATGAAGAACGCCAAGGCGGGCAACGCCAACGCCTTCGGCTGGTACTGGGGCCTGCAGGACCGTCAGGACCAGGCCGGCGTGGTGAAGATCACCAAGGGCCAGACCCTGAGCCAGGCCGACCTGTACTCGATGGGCTGGTTCGTGAAGGGTGTCGACGGCAACCCGAAGGGCTGAGCCGCCGTACTGTTCCCCAGCATGACCGTGTCGAACGACGCCGGAGCGGCCACCGCCATCGCGGTGGCCGCTCTCGGTGTGACCAAGAGGTTCCCGGGCGTCGTGGCCAATGACGACGTCTCGTTCCAGGTGCGCGTCGGTGAGGTCCACGCGCTCCTCGGCGAGAACGGAGCCGGGAAGACCACCCTGTCCAACGTCCTGACCGGTCTCTACCGTCCCGACGAGGGTCGACTCGTGGTGGCCGGGGCCGACGCCGTGTTCGACTCGCCCCGCGACGCGATCGACGCGGGTATCGGGATGGTGCATCAGCACTTCCGGCTCATCCCCACCTTCACGGTGACCGAGAACATCGTGCTCGGCACCGATGCCCCGCGCCGAGGGCCGTTCCTCGACCTGCGCGCTGCCGAGGATCGCATCGCCGAGTTGGCCGAACGGTTCGCGCTGCCGGTCGATCCCCGCGCCGCCATCTGGCAGTTGTCGGTCGGTGAACAACAGCGGGTCGAGATCCTCAAGGTCCTCTACCGCAATGCCCGGGTCCTGATCATGGACGAACCCACCGCCGTACTCACCCCACCCGAGGTCGACGGACTGGTGGCCACGCTGCGGTCGATGGCGGCCGACGGGCGCAGCGTGATCTTCATCTCCCACAAGCTCGGCGAGGTGACCGCCGTGGCCGACCGGATCACCGTGCTCCGCGGTGGCCGGTCGATCGGCACGGTGGAGGCCGCTGACTCCACCCGTGAGAGCCTCGCCGCGCTGATGGTCGGACGCGAGGTCGAGCGGGTGCAGCGCCGCAGCACCGGCGTGGCGGCGAGTGCGCCGGTCGTGTTGCGCATCACCGGCCTCGGCGCCATCGGTGACCGTGGACAGACGGCCCTGCACGGTGTCGATCTGGATGTGCGCGCCGGCGAGATCGTCGGTGTGGCCGGCGTGGCCGGCAACGGACAACGCGAACTGGTGGAGGTCGTCGCCGGACTCCGACCCCGCGCCGGTGGCCACATCGAGGTCGATGGCGAAGCAGTGGTGCGCACCGACGCCCGGCACCCGATCCGCCTCGGGGTCTCGTACGTACCCCAGGACCGCATGGGTACCGGTCTCGCTCCCGACCTCACCATCGCCGAGAACCTCGTGCTCAAGCGCTATCGCCGCCCACCGGTGGCCGCCCCTCCCTTCCTGCGGAGCAGCGTCATCGACGCCGAGGCCGACGACCTCATGGAACGGTTCGACGTGCGCGCGCCGTCGTCGCAGACCCCGACCCGACAACTGTCGGGGGGCAACGTGCAGAAGGTGCTGTTGGCCCGCGAGATGTCGAGTTCACCCAAGGTGCTCGTCATCGCCTCGCCGACCCAGGGTCTCGACGTCGGCGCCGTGGCCACCGTGCACCAGTTGCTGCTCGACGCCGTGGCCGAGGGAGTCGGCGTGCTGCTGGTGAGCGAGGACCTCGACGAGGTGATGTCGCTCTCGGACCGGATCGCCGTCATGTACGAGGGTCGGATCCTGGCCACGATCGACGCCGATGACGCCGACGTGTCCGTGATCGGCCAGTTGATGGGTGGTCACATGGAGGCATCGGCATGAACCTTCGTCGTTTCGGATTCAGGCTCGAACCCCGGTCGGACCTTCCCAAGCACATCAACTTCACCGTGCCGGTGGGTTCGTTCTTCGCCGCACTCCTCGCCGGCGCCGTGCTCCTGCTCATCACCGGCCAGAACCCGATCTCCACCTACTCGCGCATCGTCGAGCGGGCCTTCCTCGACGTCGATGCCATCAACGGAACCCTCGTCGCCGCCACACCGTTGCTGTTCACAGGATTGTGCGCCGCCGTGGCCTTCCGGATCGGCTTCTTCAACATCGGCGGCGAGGGGCAGTTCTACATCGGTGCCATCACCGGCTCCGGCATGGCCCTCGCACTCGGCGCCGATGCCGCCGGATGGGTGGCCATCCCGTTGATGATCCTCGCCGGCGCGGTCGGTGGTGCGATCTGGGCCGCCATCCCCGGTGTGCTGCGCGCCTATCTGCGCACCAACGAGATCATCACCTCGCTGATGCTCAACTACATCGCGGCCATCATCGCCGTCTACCTCATCTTCGAGTCCGATTCGTTCTGGCGCGACCTCGAGGGCACCGGACAGATGTTCCCCAAGGGAAAGATCATCCCCCTCGACGCGTTCTGGCCGAACTGGTCGCTGGGATCACTCGTGGTGCCGTTCGGACTCGTCCTCGGCGCCGTCGTGGCCGTGTGGTTGTGGGTGCTGCAGAAGCGCACCCGATTCGGGTACGAGATGCGGGTGGTGGGCGGCGCCCCGACCACGGCCCGCTACGCCGGCATGCGTCCCGGTCGGGTGATCGTGGCCGTGGCCGCGATCTCCGGGGCGATGGCCGGTCTCGGCGGCGCCGCTTCGGTCGGCAACTTCCGTCACGCCCTCGACCCCAAGGGGCTGCAGCAGTCGGGTTACGGCTACGCCGGCATCGTGGTGGCCGCACTGGCCCGCCTCAATCCCGTGGCCGTGATCTTCGTGGCCATCCTCATCGGTGGCATCACCAACGCCGGCTACTCGTTGCAGGGCGCGGATTTCCCCTCGGGTCTGGTGGGGATCCTCGAGGGTCTCATCCTCTTCTGCACGCTCGGCGGTGAGGTGTTGGTGCGCTATCGCATCGCTCGCACCGAACGCAGGCCGTCCACCCTCGCGGCGGAGGTCGGCGCATGAGCATCAACGACAACCTCTTCATCATCATCGCCGCCGCCGCGATCTACTACGGCACACCACTGGTGTTCGCGGCGCTGGGTGAGATCCTCGCCGAGCGCTCCGGGGTCATCAATCTCGGCGTCGAGGGCATGATGCTCCTCGGCGCGGTCGGCGCCTGCTGGGTGGCCACCAATTTCGACGGGCAGGCCGGCATCGTGCTTCCCCTGGCCCTGCTCGTGGCCATGGCCCTGGCCACGGCCGGCGCGGCCATCCACGCCTTCCTCACCATCACGCTGAGGGTGAATCAGATCATCTCCGGCCTCGCGCTCACGATCTTCGCCGGCATCGCGGGCGTGTCGTCCTATCTCGCGGGCATCTGGGACCTCGGTCAGGGCCCGGTGCCCAACCAGTTCGACAACATGAACCTGTTCGGTCTGGGCAAGGTACCGATCCTCGGGCCGATCATCTTCGACCAGACCGCACTCACCTACCTGTCGTGGGTGTGTGTGATCGGGGTGTCGATCTACCTGTTCCGCACCCGACTCGGCCTGCAGTTGCGAGCCGTCGGCGAATCCCCGCAGTCGGCCGACTCCGTGGGCGTCGGCGTGGCCCGCACTCGCTACGTCCATGTGCTCATCGGCGGGGCCTTCGCCGGCATCGCCGGCGCCTGCTTCTCGCTGTCGATCGTGCCCCAGTGGGTGAACGGCATGACCGCCGGACAGGGCTGGATCGCCCTGGCGCTGGTCATCTTCGGGTTCTGGCGTCCCGACCTCATGCTGGTGGGCGCCTACCTGTTCGGCGGCCTGTCGAGTCTGCGCTTCTCCCTGCAGGCCCGCGGCATCGACGTGCCCTCGGCCCTCCTCGACGCGCTCCCCTACATCATGACGATCGTCGTGCTGGTGATCGTGTCGAACTCCGCCGCCCGCCGACGGCTGGGGGCCCCGGCCGCGCTCGGCAAGCCCTACGAGCGCGAGGAACGCTGACGCTCGCTCAGACCATGCGGTCGGAGTCGTGGGGCTGCACCAGCGCGTCGCTGGTCGACCACGGGAAGTCGATCCACCGATCGGTCCGACGCCACACGTAGTCGCAGTTCACGACCGACACGGACTTCTCGTAGAGCACCGCGGTGCGCACCTCGCCCACCTGGGGGATGACGTGGTCGCGCACCATGGCCAATGTGTGTCCGGTGTCGGCGACGTCATCGGCGATCAGCACCCGGGCGGTGTCGAGAGCGACCAGCGAAAGAGGTGGCGGCAGGATCACCGGGACCTCGAGCCGTTCCCCCTTGCCCGTGTAGTACTCGACGTTCATGACGTGCAGGTTCTTGATGCCGAGGGCATAGGCGAGGGACCCGGCGATCATCAGACC
>VERC01000146.1 GCA_018882825.1 Acidimicrobiia bacterium
AAGCCGCGCTGCATCTCGTTCCATTCCGATTCGGGCCAGCGCACGATCGGCACCGGACCGGCATTGCCGTGCCAGGGACGCTCGCCGAAGTCGAGGTCGCGCTCGAGGTCGCGCAGGGTGGGCAGGAACTCCTCCCACCGCCAGCCCGTCGGCCACCGGTCGCAATCGGCCGGTTCGGGGCGCAGGGCGACGGCGCCGTTGGTGGCCGAGGAACCTCCCAGACCGCGGCCGCGCCCGTAGCTGTGACGTCGACCGGTGGCGACCACCTCGTCCTGCCAGTCCCACGGCCATGACACCGGCAGACTCAGGCGGCGCAACTCGACGGGTCGCTCGGTGAGGCTCGGCGCCGGACCGGCCTCGAGCAGCGCCACGCGCCGGGTCGGGTCCGCGGAAAGCCGGTTGGCCAGCACGCAGCCGGCCGAGCCGGCCCCGACGATGACGACGTCGAATCCTTCATCCGAGTCGCGCGGGCCAGAGAGCATGTGCGGACAGTAGGACGCAGTGCGCGGCGTCGGCGCCCCGATCAGAACCTCGCGGCCAGCCACTCCCGGGCGTGGTCGATCGACGCGCCCGGGAGTGAGAAGTGGTCGTCGTTCGGATACTCGGTCACGGTGATGTCGCCACCGAGCGCCCGGATCGCCTCGACGTACCCCTCCTGCCACGCGACCGGCACCGGACCCATGGCGATCTGTCGGTCCATGAGCACCAGCACGGGCGCGATCGGCGTGCGCTGTGCCGCCGACGCCTCGGTGAACGCCTCCATCCATGCCGGGAACCTGCTCTGGTCGACCTCGAGGATCGCGCCCTCGTGGCCGTGGGCGCGCCGCAGCACGTCGTCGAGATGGTGCACGCCCTGCACGTTCCAACTGGCCTCGAACACGCGGCGACCGACCGAGGTGAACACGTCGTCGAACGACAGTCGATCGGGGAACGCGGTCACCATGCCGGCCAGCGACATCACGAGATGCGCGTCCGGTGGGATGTCGGTACCGGCCAACGACGCCCCCATGCCGGGGAGTTTCAGTCCGATGCTCGGGACTCCGGGGGACATGCCGACGGTGCCGACGATCTCGAGGTCGCCGTAGTCGGCCGGGTCGAGTTCCACGGCGGCGGCGGCCGTGCCACCGCCCTGTGACCAACCGATCACGCCGAAACGGGGACCTGCGCCCACTTCCAGTTCGCGGGCCGCATGCACGATCGTGACGGCGTCGATCGCGTTGGTGCGGTTCACCGTGTACTGGTGCATCCCGGGGGTGCCGAGCCCTTGATAGTCGGTGGCGACCACGACCCAGCCGTCGTCGATGAACCGCTGCACACCCGGGATGCCGTAGTCGATCTCGGTGCGGCTCCCCTCGACGAAGTACAGCGTGAGTTCCCGGGCCGGATCGGGTTGGGCCGACGGGCAGCCGGCGTCGCCGATTCCGGTGGTGCCGTGTGCCCATGACAGCACCCGACGGTCCTCACCCGGGCCATCGGGTGCGATCACCAGACCGGTCGACTCGGTGGGCCGACCGTGCAGGTCGTGGGAGGTGTAGCGGATCCGGTGGGCGATCGCGCCGGTCAGCGAGGTGGTGATCCGCTCGTGGTGCAGCAGCACGTTCGACATGTGGTGGTTCCTTCGGGGTCGGATCGACGGTCAGGTGGCGGAGCCGGCACTGAAGGCTCCGGCGAAGGGGAGGTGCTCGAGTTCCGCCACGAAGCAGGCGACCAGCATCACGCCCAGATGGGTGTGCTGCAGGGTGTCGGATGGGGCGGCGAAGGCGGCGAGTTCCGGAACGGCGAGCGCGACGTGGGCCAGTTCGAGGTTGACCAGCCATGCATCGCGATGCTCGGGTCGGAGGAACTCGGCCAGGAAGAGCGCGCGTGCCGTCAGAGGACCGCGGGCGCGCACCACCGGCTCGTACTGCGACCACACCTCGAGGGGCGTGAGCAGGGTCCGCTCGGCGGCGTCGGCGACGAAGCGGGCCTTGTTGGAATAGTGGGTGGAGATCGCTCCCTTGGTGACACCCGCTTCCCGCGCGATGCGGGCGATGGTGCAACGCCGGTAGCCGACTCGGCCGAGGACCGAGATCACGCTGCGATCGAGTGCGTCGCTCATCGGATCGGACCCGATGGGATCGCGCAGGAATCGCAGTGGAGTGACTTCGGAGCGATCGACATCGGACATCGAGGCCTTCCAGTAACTCGCCAGGACGTGGGTCTGGTCGTCGGTCAACGGGGGTAGGGCTCCCGTCGAGCGCAGAGCGAGGGCCCGTCCGAGGAAGAAACTGATGACCAGCGTCGACACGGCAGCATGATGTTGGGCGACGGTGGGGGACGGGACACACCGAGCCGACAGCAGGCGCCGCGCCGATTCGCCCACCACCTCGTCGAGCTCGTCATCGAACAACGAGGCGATGAGCAGCTCGACGAGTACGGCGACCTGCGTCGTGCGTTCGTCCCAGTTGCGGGCGAAGTCCCGAACCCCGGACGGTTCGCCGGCGGCGGCGGCGTCGAGCATCTCGCCGAGAGAGGAGTCGAAGAACTCCTGCGTCGACGAGGACCACAGATCGTTGCCCAGTTCGGCGGGACTCTCGGCCCGGGCGTAGACGGCGCCGACGGTCAGTCCGGCGCGCTTGGCCACCCCGGTGAAGGTGACCGAACTCCATCCGCCTTCGACGATCGCGTTCTCGAGGGCGGCGCGCAGACGGCGGTCGTTCTCCTCGACCTGGTCCGCCCTGGACCTCTTCCCCCCGGATGACACCACCGGTGGATGGTACAAGTCGGTCATTCGGTGCGCCGGAAGTGACCGTCGACGTGTGAGCGAGAGTGGTCCGTACGGAGCCCACACCGGGCTCCGTACGGACCGATGCTCATCCGGTGAAGCTCGGCCCCACCGGTTCATCGGGCGTCGGCGACGCCTTGCAGGCCGGATCATCGGAGATGTCGAGTCCGCATTCCGGTCCCCACATCTCGAACTTCACTTCGCCCGGTCCCTGCGAGGCCCAATCGACCGAGTCGATCACCGACCATGTGGTGAGCACGAGGGTGTACTTGCCCGGACTGAGCGTGGTCGTGAAGTACGGCTGGTGACCCTCCATCAACACGCCGCCATCGAGCTGTTCGGCCATCTGGGTGTTGCCGTACCCGAACAGGTCGTTGAGGTCGTCATTGCACCCGACCACCCCGTTGTCCGGATTGCTCGGATCGAACGACGAGTAGAGGGCGAGGAACGGATCTTCGATTTCGTTGGTCGCGTTGAGGGACGAGAGGTACGAACCAGGTGGAGTGCTCCCGATCCCGCGGAAGGTGTAGGAGCCGCCGATCAGCACCTCGATGGCGATGGTGCTGTAGATGTGGGGACTTGGTTCAGGATCGTCGGTCGCCAGTCCACACGTGTCGATCCCACCGAGGTAGTGCTCACTGTCACCCGAGTTGTCCAGACCGGTGTCCATCGTTGGTGCGGTCAGCGGGAGATCGAAGATGCGAGTGGTGAGCAACTCGCCAGCGGGAAGGTGCTGTGGGTACACCGGGTTGAACGCGAACTCCTTGTCGCCGTCGCCGTCGAGCTGCAAGATGGCGTTGCTGAGGTTCAGCGTGACGTTGGTTGCGGGACCAGTGTCGACGACGTTGTAGTCCGCGTCGAACTCCGTGTAGTCGGTGCAGTTGGTGATCGTGACCGCGACGTCCTGGGAGACCGGCGTCCAGTAGATCGTCTCTGTCGGCAGTCCGGCGGTGCAGTCGAGCGAGAGCGACGTCGTCATGGGCGTGGTGGTCGCTCCCGAACTGCCGGTGAACGCCACTGAAGAGGCCAGGAGCGCGACGATGGCGGCCCAGCCGAGCAGTCCTCGTCGCGTGCGGGGGGTTGTCGACACGATGTTCCTCCGGGGGTCGTGGCACGGCGGGCGGTGTGGTCCAAAGAGGATCCACGTCACCGGCGGTAGGGAGTGGAGACCGTCGTGCCGGTTGCCGTTGTACTCCCGCCGGAATGACCAGATAGACCCTATTTCAAATGTCTCGACCCGTCAACGAACTTCGTCGAAGCCAGCCGCCGGCGGCGTCAGAGTGCTCGGGCCAGTAGGAGTCCGTCGCCCACGTTCAACAGCACCGTCTCCACTCGGGGATCGGCGGCCACATGGTCGTTCAGGTCGCGGATCGCCACCACATCGGCGTCGGTGGAATCGGTGAGCACGGCGCCGAAGTAGAGCGAGTTGTCGAAGGCGATGATCCCGCCGGGTCGCATCAGCGGCAGCACCGCCTCGTAGTAGGTGCGGTAGCCCGTCTTGTCGGCGTCGATGAAGGCGAAGTCGATCGGAGCGTCGGTTCGGAACCCGGGCAGGGTCTCGACGGCCGGACCGATCACCACATCGATGCGATCGGCGACGCCGGCCCGCTCCCAGAACGGTCGACCCACGTTCACGAACTCGTCATTGATGTCGAAACAGGTGAGTCGGCCGTCGGCGGCGAGTCCTTGGGCGATGCACAGCGCCGACAGACCGGTGAAGGTGCCGATCTCCACCGCGCGTCGGGCCCCGAGGAGGCGGACGAGCCAGGTGAGGAACGGCCCCTGCTCCTCGGCGATCTGCATGATCGCCAGACCCTTCATCGCGTCCTGCGTGGCCACCACCAGTTCGGCGTTGACGTCCGGTCGGGAGATCGAGTGGTCGAGCAGGTAGCGGCGCAGTTCGTCGGTCACTGCGACACCTTTGGACGTGGCATCGGCCATGAGGTCCTCCTCCGTCGGCGCACCTCATCGTGAGGACTGCGATCGGTCGTGCCGCAACCTACGTGACCGGTGTCGGCGTCGGGAAGCGTGGGGAGCCGGCAGGTCCAGGACGGCTACGTTCCCGGCATGGAGCCGCGCATCGTGTCCGCCGATCCTCGAGCCGAGGAGTTCACCGACGAACGGTGTCACATCCTCGAATGGTGGAACGACCCTTCCGATGACCAGGCATCGATCGCCCGGGCCCGGGTCGAGCCGGGCGTGACGACAGCGCTGCATCGCGTGTCGGTGATCGAGCGCTACCTCATCCTCGAGGGTGAGGGTCTGGTCCGTGTCGGCGACCACGCACCCACGACGGTCCGATCGGGTGATGTGGTGGTCATCCCCGCCGGGGTGGTCCAGCAGATCACCAACGTCGGCGAGAGCGATCTGGTCTTCGCCTGTGTGTGCACGCCACGCTTCCGGCCCGAGTGCTACGAGTCACTCGAAGGTTCGTCCGAGTCCTGACCGAACCGTTTCCTCGCGCGCCGATGGCGCCGGAACCTCACACTTCGTTGCGCAACTGGTCACCGGCCAGCCAGCGACCGACGTTGTCGACGACCAGCCGGTAGAGGTTGGCGAACATCGCCGAGGGTGACGCCGAGCAGTGGAACGACAGCAGCAGGTTCGGGGCCTGCCACAGTGGATCATCGACCGGCAGCGGTTCGGTCCGGGTCACGTCGAGCGCAGCGCCGCGCAGGTGACCGGACGACAGCGCATCGAGCAGCGCCGCTTCGTCCACCAACGAGCCACGACCCACGTTCACGAAGAACGAACCGGTGGGCATCGCGGCGAAGGCGGCGGCGTCCATCAACCCGGTCGTATCGGCACCTTCCGGCACGGCGGCGATCACGGTGTCGCAGCGGGTCAACATGTCGTGCAGGCGCGCCGAGGGGAACACCTCGTCGATGCCGTCGATCCGATCGCCGGCCCGGGCGGAACGACGGGTGACCAGCAGAGTGACGTCGAAGGCCCGCAACCGTTCGGCCACCGCCGTGTTGATGGCGCCGAACCCGATGAGGCCCACTGTCGATCCGGCCAGTTGCGTGCCGTAGATCGGGGACCAATCGTGCGCCGTCTGCCGTCGGGCCAGCTCCCGGAAGTGCTTGCGCTCCTCGAGCACACGACCGATGACGAACTCGGCGATACCGACGGCATTGGCCCCCGCCGCATTGCACAGGCGGATCCCGGCCTCGGCCAGACCGGGCTTTCCGACCCCACCCAGTTCGTCGGCTTCCACGGCGACGCCGTTCTGCCCAAGTCCATCCTGCTCAAGCACAACGGCCTGCATATCGAGCTCGTGCTGAACCGCACCCACCCCATCGGCAAGGACGACCCGGCGGGCCTCGCCGACGTCGTCGTCGAATCCGCCATCACCACCATCATGGACCTGCGTCTTATACACATCT
>VERC01000147.1 GCA_018882825.1 Acidimicrobiia bacterium
GTTGTCGTTCCTCGCCCTGTGTGGCTTCTCGGTGGCCTTCGGACGCGGGTCGGACCGGTCGGGGTCCTCAGGCCAGATACGACCCGCGTCCGAAGGCCACCGAGAAGCCACACAGGGCGAGGAACGACAACGGCACCAGCACGGCGCGCCACCGAGGACGATCGACCAGCAACTCGGCCACCACCACCAGGACCGGGAAGGCGCCGATCACGTAACGACCGCTGCCCTGGAAGTCCTTGGTGCCGAGCAGGGGGAGGGCGATGATGCCGGCGCAGTAGAGCGTGTAGGCCCATCCGAACCGCCGCCACACCCGGGGCAACAGGAACAAGGCGCCGATGGCCACCGCGCCATGGACGACATGGCCGATCGTCGACCATTCCAGGGGCTGGTCGACCAATTCCTGGAACACGCGGAACTTGAGCCACGTCGACGGACCGGCGCCCTGCTGCCAACTCGACTGGGCCTTGACGAACAGCAGCGGATCACCGAAGCGGACGAAGAGGAACGCCATCCATCCACCGACGCCGAGCCATGACAGGAAGATGGGTGCATCGGATCGCGAGAGCACGCGCGGATCGAGCGCCCTCCACCCGCGACCACCGCGCGCCACGTTCCGACGTTCGATCACACGAGCGACGAGCACCACGGCGACGATGAGTCCCGAGGGGCGTCCGGCCGTGGCCAGGATCCCCACCACGCCGGCCCAGAACAGGCGGTCGCGCTCGACGAGGACGAAGGCGCCGATGGCCGTGGCCACGAACAACGCGTCGGAGTAGACGGTGCCGTACAGGTACCAGCTGTAGGGATAGACGCACAGCACCACCACGGCGGTGATGGCGACGGCGGGCGTGGTGAAGATCGATGCCCACCGGCGCAGGAGCAGCGCGGCGGCGGCGCCGCTCACGACGGTGACGATCGTCCCGGTGATGTAGATCGACGGGAAGGCCCAACTGAACGTGGCGATGACCAGCGGGTAGGTGGGCCAGAAGGCGACCGAGGACTGCACGTTGGGGAAGTAGACGTACCCCTCGCGCACGATGGTGCGGTACCACTCGGCATCCCAGCGCGCCCACCCCCCGAACCACGCCTCGCCGATGCCGTCGCGGACGGGGAACCAGGGATCGTGCTCGAGATGGTTGTTGCCGAACCAGACCGCCACCCACACGAACACGCCGACGGCGACGAACACGACCAGCGGAGCCCACCACGACGCCATGGGAGAGCCCGGAACGGCCCGGAACGCGCCACGCAGACGAGCGACACCGCGCCGGGCGTCGTCGGTGGCGGGAGGGGACAGGAGGTCGGTCATCGGCGGAGTCTCGGCGTCGGATCGTCGGCTCTGGATGTCGTCGACGACGAGTCCGCGAACGGTAGCCGGGAGGTTCCGGCCCGGCTCGGAGGACGGCGGTCGTCGACCACGGTCGTAGCCTCGACCCGATGATCTGCGTCGACGCCGAGCGCGTGACGATGACCCGACCCGGCCGACCACTCCTCTCCGAGGTGTCGGTGACCGTCTCGACCGGCGATCGGCTGGGTGTGGTCGGGCTCAACGGCACCGGGAAGTCGACGCTGCTCGCCGTGCTCACCGGCGACGTCGCACCGGAGTCGGGCGTGGTGCGTCGGGGACGCGACGTGCGCATCGCCGCCCTCCCGCAACGGCCCGTGCTCCCGCCGGGGACCGTCATCGACGCCGTGGCCGCCGTGGCCGATCAGGCGTGGGAGGCCGCCGCCGTCCTGCAGAAGCTCGGCATGGGTGAGTTGACGGACGCCGACACCGGTCGCCTCTCGGGTGGTCAGGCCAAGCGCGTGGCCCTGGCCCGTGCGCTGGTCGCGCCCAGCGACCTGCTCGTGCTCGACGAACCCACCAACCACCTCGACATCGATGCCATCGCCTGGCTCGAGGACCGCCTCGAGTCGTTCAAGGGCGGACTCGTCCTCGTCACCCACGACCGGCACGTGCTCGACCGACTGACGACCCGGGTGCTCGAACTCGATCGCGGTCGGGCCCATGTGCACGAGGGCGGGTACGCCTCGTACCTCGAGGCCCGGGCCGAGCGCGAGGAGCGGGCGGCCTCGACCGAGGCCGTGCGTCGCAACCTCGCCCGCAAGGAACTGGCGTGGTGGCGCCGCGGCGGACCAGCGCGGTCCACCAAGCCGAAGGCGCGAGTCGACGCGGCGACGGCGCTGCTCGCCACCCGCGCCGAGCCACCGGCGCGATGCGGTATCCCCGACCTGTGGTTCGGCACCCAACGACTTGGCGACAAGGTCGTCGAACTCCACGACGTCGCCGTCGGTCGCGGTGACGGTCCGACCCTGTTCGAGCACCTCGAGCTCCTGCTCGACGGTCGCGAGCGACTGGGCATCGTCGGACCCAACGGTGTCGGCAAGTCGACCCTCCTCGACGTCATCGCCGGTCGCATCGCTCCTCGGCACGGCACGGTCGAACACGGACCGACCGTCCGCATCGGCTACTACGACCAGATCGGTGTCGAACTCGACCCGCGCCGACGCGTGCGCGATGCGGTGGCCGGTGACGCCCGCGAGCCCGATTGGCAGGACGCGGCACTGCTCGAGTCGTTCTGGTTCGACACCGATGCGCAGTGGGCGCCCATCGAACTGCTGTCGGGGGGTGAGCGTCGCCGACTGCAACTGCTCCTCGTCCTGGCCCAGAAGCCGAACGTGCTGCTGCTCGACGAGCCGACGAACGACCTCGACATCGACACGTTGCGCGTGCTCGAGGAGTTCCTCGACGACTGGCCCGGAGCGCTGCTCGTGGTCAGTCACGACCGGGCCTTCCTCGAGCGGACGGTGGCCGACGTGCTCGTGCTCGACGGTGCGTCGACGCCGGCTCGTCGACCGGGCGGGTACGCGGCGTGGGAGGCCGAGCGACGGTCGTCGCGCGTGCCCGGCCGCCTCGACGGGGGTTCCACCCGATCACGCACCCGTTCCGCGCCGGCGGGCGACGGTGCCGCCCGAGAGCCGTCGGCGACCCGATCGCCCAGCACCCTGCGGTTCCTGATGAAGGACCTCGACCGGGAACTGGCCCGCCTCGGCCGGCAGCGGGATCGCCTGGAGACCGAACTGGCCGCCACGGCCTCGACCGACGACCACGAGGCCATGCGCCGACTCGGGGCGGAGCTCACCGAGGTGCTGGATCGGCTGGCGCAGGCCGAGGACGAATGGCTCGTACTGGCCGACGAGGCCGACCGTTCGGGGGCCGAACGACGGTCCCGGTAGATTCGCCCGCTGTGACCGACGTCGACACCATCACCGAGGCGCTGGGCGACCTGCGTCGCACGAGACGTCGGAACCGCCTGTCGGAGGTCCACTGGATCGACGCCCTCTACCGCGTCTACATGGTGGGACTGGCCGGCGTGATCTTCGTGCTGTTCGCCGTGAGTCGACTCCCCGAGAACCGACTGAGCAACGCCGAGGCCCTCGACTTCGCGGCCGAGGGTGCGCTGTGGTTGGGCCTGTTGTTCGCCGTAGCGGTCGGCATCGGCCTGCGGTCGGGTGGCCGCGGCGGGCCACTCGTGCTGGAGGCGCCGGTGGTGATGCACGAGCTCAACGCGCCGGTGCCCCGCGCCGACGTCGTGCGCACGCCGGCCATCAAGCAGTTGCGGTTCATGGCCTTCGGCGGTGCCGTCGTCGGTGCCATCGTCGGCGAGGTGGCGGCACAACGACTCCCCGTGAATCCGGCGGCCGCCATCGCCAGCGGCGCACTGGCCTTCTCGGCCGCCGGTGTCCTGGCCTCGGCCACCGCCCTGGCCGCATCGGGGCGACGACTGCGGTGGTGGCCGGCCAACGTGCTGGCCGTGCTGTTCATCGGCTGGACGGTGGTCGACATCGTCACCGGCACCATGACCAACCCCTTCGGCCTGATGGCCCGCATCGCCTTCTGGCCCATCGAGTTCCAGCCCTTGGCCCTCGTCACGCTCGTGCTGGTGGCAACGGTGGTGTGGGCCGGCCTGTCACGCATCGGCGACCTGTCGATCGAGCACGCGTTGCGGCGCGCCGGGCTGGTGGCGCAGTTGCGCTTCGCCGTGACGCTGCAGGACGTGCGCACGGTGGTGCTGCTGCGTCGACAACTCTCGCAGGAGCACCCGCGCCTGCGACCGTGGATCCGCATCGGGCGGTCGTCGCGCAAGGGATTCGTGCCCCCGTCGTGGAAGCGAGACTGGCAGGGCTACCTGCGGTTCCCGCTCCCCCGGCTGGCCCGCATGGTCGCCCTCGGTGTCGTCGCCGGGATCTCCCTCGGTCTGCTGTGGCGGGGCACCATCCCCATGATCCTCATCGCCGGTCTGGCGCTGTACCTCGTCGCCTACGACGCGGCCGAGCCGACGGCCCAGGAAGTCGACCACCCCACGCGATGGGAGGCCTACCCCGAAGCACCGGGCGCGTTCCTCCTGCAGCACCTGGCCGCGGCCTTCGTGGTGATGGTGCTGGTGTGTGGCATCGCCGCTGCGTCGGCCCTCGTGCTGGTGCCCGCCGACGTGGTGTGGCGACTCGCGCTCATCCTGTTCGTGCCGGTCGCCCTCGCCTCGGCCGCGTCGGCCATGATCAGCACGGCCCAGGGCGCGCCCGATGTCGCCGGCCTGGCCGGACTCGGCCCCGATGTCATGGGCTGGTTGATGATCGCCAGACTGATCATCCCGCCCGCCATCACCGTCGTGGCCCTGCTGCCACTGTTGATGGTCGGATCGGACCCGAACGCCATCGACACCTCGCGCGTCGGCAACTCCACCGTGTACTCGTTGTTCGCCGTCGGCGGTGCCATCCTCTACCTCCGCACCAGGAAGCCCAAACACCTGTGACCTCTCCCTTCGCCCTCCCCAAGCAACCACCCACACCGGCCACCGAACCGCGTCTGCGGACCGACGCCGCGTTGCAGACCCTCGACCTGTCCAAGGACTACGGCGACGGCATGGGACTGGTGAGCGAACTCGACCTCGTGGTGGGCAAGGGCGAACTGGTGATGCTCGTCGGACCGAACGGCGCCGGGAAGTCGACGTTCCTCGGACTGGCCGCCGGCATGCTCGAACCGTCGAACGGTTGGGCCTTCATCGCCGGACATCCCGCCGGCACGGTGCCCGCCCGCGCCGCGCTCTCCTACCTGCCCGACAGTCCGGTGCTCTACGACGACCTCAGCCTCGGTGAACACATCGAGTACATCGCCAGACTCCACCGCACCGTCGACTGGCAGGACTACTCGGACGACCTCGTCGAGATGTTCGGGCTGACCGACCGGATCGACGACCTGCCCTCGCGGTTCAGTCGCGGTCTCAAGCAGAAGACCGGTCTGATCCTCGGACTCATCCGCCCCTTCAGTCTGATGCTGGTCGATGAACCGTTCGTGGGCCTCGACACGCCCGGTCAGGAGACGCTGGTGGAGATCCTCTCCGACGTGGTCGAGCAGGGCGCCACGGTGATCTGCTCCACGCATCAACTCGATCTGGTACCGGCCGCCACCCGCTGCGTCGGATTGCGCGATGGCGGACTGGTCTACGACGGGCCGGCCACGGCGGCCAAGATCCGCGAACTCGTCGGCGGCGAATGAGCGCTCCCGGCGATCGTCGGCGTCCGCCCGGCATCCTGTCGGAGCCTCTCGATCTCGACGACACGCCGAGGCGGCGACCTCCACCTACGGTTCCGGCGGCCCCCGGACTCGAGGTGGAGGTGCGCGGCACCCGGCTGTGGGGTGTCGTCGTCGCCTGCGACACCGGTGTCGTGACCATCCGCGATCGGCAGGGACGCGACCACCGGGTGCGTCTGCGGGCCGGGGCGTTCGACGTCGAGGGCCGGCAGGTCTCACTCGCTCCGGTGCGATCGGCGCCCGAGACCGCGGCGACCCGCACCGCATCGGGATCGGTGGCGATGGCCGCCGCTCCCGCCCGCATGGCCCGGGCCTCGCGCCTGCTGGTGGAGGGGATCCACGACGCCGAACTGGTGGAGAAGGTGTGGGGCGACGACCTGCGCGTCGAAGGAGTGGTCGTCGAACCGCTGCACGGCGCCGATGACCTCGCCGCCGTCGTGCGCGGCTTCGGCCCGCGGCCGGGACGGCGACTGGGGATCCTGCTCGATCATCTCGTCGACGACTCGAAGGAGTCACGACTGGCCGCCGGCATCGATCACCCCGACGTGCTGGTGTGCGGACATCCTTTCGT
>VERC01000002.1 GCA_018882825.1 Acidimicrobiia bacterium
CTTCCCCGCCTGGACGCTCCGTGACGGCGGTGGCCTTCGTGGTCCTGTCGTTGACGGCGGTGTGTGCCGTCGTCGACTGGATCGCCGTCTCCGCCGGCCAGCGGGTGGTGGAGTACGTGTGCAAGCCGCTGGTCATGGTCGGGCTGGTGATCGCTGCGTTCCAGCTCGATCCGTCATCGGATCTGGCCCGCGTCCTGCTCGTGTGTGGACTGCTGCTGTCCATGCTCGGCGACGTGTGCCTCATGCTGCCGGCCGACGCCTTCGTGCCCGGTCTGATGGCGTTCCTCGGCGCGCACCTCTTCTACATCGCGGCCATGGTGGTGCTCGGCCTCGACGTGGGTGCGGTGGCGTTCGGACTCGTGCTGGCGACGATCGTCGGGGTCATGGTGGCCCGGAGGATCGTGTCCGGGGCGAGGGCGGCCGATCCTGCCCTCGGTCCGCCGGTCACCCTGTACGTCGTCGTCCTGTCGCTGATGGCCGCCGTCGCCGTCGGCACCGGTCGGCCGGCGGCGATCGTCGGTGGGATCGCCTTCGTGGCCAGTGACTCGGTGCTCGGTTGGACGCGGTTCGTGTCCGACATCCGGCAGGGACGGTTGGTGGTGATGGTCACCTATCACGTGGCGCAGTTCGGCCTCCTGCTCGCCCTCGTCTGAGCCTCGTTCCCGAGTCGCATCGTCGATCGCATCGTCGGCGACCCGCCGTAGCCTGCGATCATGGCCTGGTTGATCGTCATCGGCGTCATCGTGGTGGCCCTCGTGGCCGTCGCCGTGCACGATCTCGTGCAACGCCGGCACGCCATCCTGCGCAACTTCCCCGTGATCGGACACCTGCGGTTCCTGTTGGAGGCGGTCGGGCCGGAGTTGCGTCAGTACATCGTCACCGACAACGACTCGGAGCGTCCGTTCAGTCGTGACGATCGTCGGTGGGTGTACGCCAACTCGAAGTTGGAGAACCCCTACTTCGGTTTCGGTACCGACAACGACCTCGATCGCGTCGACGACTACGTCATCTTCAAGCAGGTGACATTCCCGTTCGCCCCGGCGACACCGCCGCCCGAGCATCCCGATCCGGCCCGGCCCCTCGAGTCGCTCAAGGTGCTCGGCGGTCCCCGTCGTCGAGCCCGCGCGTTCCGCCCGTCGTCGATCGTCAACGTGTCAGGCATGAGTTTCGGTTCGCTCAGTGGCGCGGCGGTGGAGGCGCTGAACAAGGGTTGCGCGATCGCCGGCGCGTTGCAGGCCACCGGCGAGGGCGGCATCTCGGTGCACCATCGCCAGGGCGGCGATCTCGTGTGGCAGATCGGCACGGGGTACTTCGGTTGTCGCGACGAGCACGGGCGATTCGATCTGGCCCGTCTGGTGGACGCGGCAGCCGAGGCGCCCGTGCGGGCCATCGAGATCAAGTTGAGTCAGGGGGCCAAGCCCGGTCTCGGCGGGTTGCTACCGGCCCGGAAGGTGACCCCGGCGATCGCCGCGGCCCGAGGTGTGCCGGTGGGCATCGACTGTCACAGTCCGGCGGGACACAGTGCCTTCGGCGATGTCGACGGGATGCTCGAGTTCATCGAGACGATCGCGGCCGCGACCGGTCTTCCGGTGGGGATCAAGTCGGCGGTGGGTGACGAGAGGTTCTGGACCGACCTCGTCGACCGAATGGCGGCCACCGGCACCGGTCCCGACTTCGTCACCATCGACGGCGGAGAGGGGGGAACCGGCGCCGCCCCGTTGGCCTTCGCCGATCACGTGGCCCTGCCCTTCCGTTGGGGATTCGCCCGTGTGTACCGCACCTTCGCCGAGCGCGACATGACCGATCAGGTCACCTTCATCGGCTCCGGGAAGTTGGGACTACCCGAGCGGGGTCTCACCGCACTGGCGCTCGGGTGCGACATGCTCAACGTGGGCCGCACCGCGCTGTTCTCCATCGGCTGCATCCAGGCGCAGCGTTGTCACACCGATCGCTGCCCGACGGGTGTGGCCACCCAGAACCCGCGGCTCGAACGGGGCCTCGATGTCGGACTCAAGTCGCAGCGGTGTGCCAACTACCTGGCGGCGATGCGCTTCGAACTCGTGCGCCTGGCGCACGCCATGGGTGTCGAGCATCCGTCGCTGGTGACCGCCGAGTCCATCGAGATCCTCGAGGACGGGTGGCGTGCCCGTCCCCTGGCCGAGGTCGTCGGGTACCACTCCGGATGGGGCGTCCCGTCCTCGACGGTCATCGCCGCGTGGCGGGCCGACACCGAGGGCGCCACCGGTCGGTCGGGCGGGCTTCGCTAGCCTTCCGCAGTGCCCACTGCGCTCGACCGCGTCCGCGAACTGGTCGCATCGTCCCCCGAGCTGCGCGTCGCCGGTGATCGTCTCCGGGAGTTCCTGCGTGGCCCCTCCGACGAGGAACTCCGACAGCAGCGCGACGCGTCGCACTGGCAACCGCCCCACACCCGCACCCCGGCGTGGATGCGCACGACGCTCACCGTCATCTCGGGTCTGGTCGGGGCCACGATCATCGCCGCCTCGGCCCCGGTCTGGCGACTGGCCGTTCCCGCCTGGCGATTGACCCTTCCCGGCATTCCCCACCCCGGAACCGCCTCGCAGTCCACCTTGCTGTTCCTCGTCGGACTGGTGGCGGTTGCCGCCGGATGGTTGGGACTGGTCCATCTGGCCAGTCGGGTGCGCGAGCCGCGTCGGGCCGTGGCCGTGGTGGCCATCATCATCGCCGCGTGGGCGATCCCGGTCTCGCTCGGTCCACCGCTGCTGTCCAACGACGTCTACAGCTACGTGGCCCAGGGGGAGATGGCCAGTCGAGGGCTCGATCCGGGTCAGACGGGGCCGGTGGAACTCGGTCGGAACGACTTCACCACGGGTGCCGACCCCTACTGGCGGGCGGCCCCTGCACCCTACGGCCCGGTGGCCGTGTTCCTGGCCCGCTCGGCCGTCCAGCTCGGCGAGCACGATCCGGCGGCGGCCATCGACATCTATCGGGTGTTCGTCCTCCTCGGTGTCGCCGCCGCCGGGGCCGGTGTCGGGCTCATCGCCCGACGCAACGGACTCTCGGCCGCCGTGGCCATCGCCATCGGCATCGGCAATCCCGTGGTGATCATCCACGTCATCGGTGGAGCGCACAACGACGCCATCATGTTCGGACTGTTGGCCCTCGGACTGGCGCTGGCGCAGCGCGGTCTGCGCCGCACCGGCGTCGCGCTGTTGATCGCGGCCACGGCGGTGAAGCTCCCGGCCGTGGTGGCGCTCGTGTACCTCGGGTGGTGCTGGCGCGGTGAGCAGGCCACGTGGCGCGAGCGACTCCGCACCACCGCGGTGCTGTTGGCGGTGACGGTGGCGGCGATCATCGTGGGCATGGTGGCGATCGGTCAGGGCCCGAGTTGGCTCACCGCACTGCGCAGTACCGGGAAGGTCAACGACACCTACTCACCCACGACCAAGCTCGGGTTCTCGATCGCCGAGATCCTCAACGGCATCGGGTTCTCCGTCGATGGCCAGATCCTCTCCTCGGGTGTGCGCGCCCTCGGTCTGGCGGCCACGGCGGTGGTCGCCCTCGTCATGCTGCTGCGCAGCCCGCGCGTCGGGTACATCAAGGCCACCGGTGTGGTGCTGGTCGCCTATGTCCTGCTCGGTCCCGTCATCTGGCCCTGGTACCTGCCGGCGGGATTCGCCCTCCTCGCCGCCTGCGGACTCGGTCGTTACCGACCCTCGTACCTCGTCGTGTGCATCGCCGTGAGTTGGTTCGTGTGGCCGACGTCGGTCGTCTCGATGGAGGGTCTGGGCGGCGGGTATCAGCACCTGCGCGGGCTCGGTGTCGTCACGTTGGTGGCCGCCCTCGCCTGGGGCGCGCAGCGCTTCACCGGACGCTGGGAGCGGCGGTTCCACGGCATGACCGATGCCGAGCGCGAGGTGGCCCACGCGGAACGACGCGAGGTGGGCGTCGGCTGATCGTGGGTCAGTGCTCGCGCCGCAGATGGTGGGCGAACCGGTGGGTCTCGCGGGCGCGCAGCGCCATGGTCACGTCGAGATGCTCGAGGTGCTGGGCCAGGATCCTCTCGCCCTGTGGAACCGCATGATCGGTGAAGAATCCCTTCACCGCCGCCGCGGTCACCGGATCACCGAGCGTGCGCACGCCGGCCAGCATCCGGGCGATGGAGTTGGAGGGGAGGCGTTGGTTGATCGTCTCCCAGTTCTCGGCCACGAACGACCACACCATCGGTCCGAGATCACGGTTCGAAAGGGCTCGACGCAACAGCAGGGGAGCGTCCTGGGTGCGCACGGCGTCGGTGAGTGACATGTCGAGCAGTCGGCGCATCGCCGTCGGGTCGCGGAAATCGGCGAGAGCACCCAGCCAGCGGATCGACTCCTGCGGGGTGGTGGCGGCGCGCATGCGACCGACGAAGTCGTCGAAGTCGGACTCGGTCCCGCAGTGGGCGACCACGACCGCCGCCGCGGCCACCAGCGAAGGATCGGGGTGCAGGTCGTCGATCAGCAGCAGGGCCCGCGACCGGGCCTGGAGGTCGGCGTCGTCCCCCACGACCCCGAGTGCCTGGAGCAGGACGCCGCGCAGCGCCGACGCTCGATCGGATTCACCGGCGACCGGATCATCTCCGAGTCGTTCGTAGGCCGGGGTGAGCAGCGCCCGTGCCCGCGTGTGCAGCACCTCGCGGGCCTCGCCGTCGACGAGACGGTCGAGCTCACCGAGTCCGGCGACGATGCGTTGCCACACCGACAGGTCGGACTCGTCGACGAACGCTTCGACCAGCGCCAGGAAGTCGTGCGCCTCGTGCACCCCGGCCAGTACCCATGCCCAGTCGTCGTCGACGAGGCCGTAACGCTCGATCGGCGACAGGTCACGTTGGGCATGGGCGACGAGCGCGGCGCGCAGTTCGGGGGCGTAGCGGACTCGGTGGAACCCCACACCCTCGGTGTTGCCCATGATCCACTCGGTCGGCTCGAGGAGTGTGATGTCCATCGTGTCGGTCTCGAGCAGGACCTTCTCGAGACCGATCACCCCGTCGGTGGCGCTGCGTTGGGTGAAGATGACGGGGATCGACCACGCGGTGACGGTGTCGTCCGCCGGTGTCGGAGCGTTGCCGGGGGAGCCGGCGTAGCCGAAGCGGTGCTGGCCGATCCGCAGGGTGCCCCCGTCATCGACGAGATCGACCGAGATGGCCGGGAATCCGGCCTGGAAGATCCACGAGTCCATGATCCGACGCACGGGTTCGCCCGTGGCGGTCTCGATGGCGTCCCACAGGTCGGTCGTCTCGGTGCACCCGAACTCGTGGGTCGAGAGATAGTGGCGGATCCCGGCGCGGAACTCGTCGGGACCGAGGTACTGCTCGAGCATGCGAACGACCGCCGCCCCCTTCTCGTAGGTGAGGATGTCGAACATCCCCTCGGCGTCGGCCGGTGACACCACCGGGTACTCGATGGGACGGGAGCTCCTGAGTGCATCGGTGTCGAACGCCGCCGTGCGAGCCAGGCCGAACGAGGTCCATCGGTCCCATTCGGGCCGGAACGCGTCGGTGGCCATCATCTCCATGAAGGTGGCGAAGGCCTCGTTGAGCCAGATGCCGTTCCACCACTTCATGGTCACGAGATCGCCGAACCACATGTGGGCCAGTTCATGGGCGATGACATCGGTGACGTTCTGCAGTTCCGCCTGGGTGGTGGTGGCCGGATCCACCAGCAGGAGCACCTCGCGGAAGATCACGCACCCGAGGTTCTCCATCGCCCCGAAGGCGAAGTCGGGCACGGCAACCAGGTCGAGCTTGTCCCCCGGATAGGCGATGCCGTAGTAGTCGCTGAAGTAGCGCAGGCAGAACTCCGCGGTCTCCAACGCATGGTCGGTGAGATGGCCCTTGCCCGGTGTGTGCACGACTCGGACGTCGACACCGTCCACGTCGATCGGCGGGGTGATCTCCAGGGGACCCACGACGAAGGCGACGAGGTAGGTCGACATCGGCACGGTCTCGGCGAACCGCACGAGGTGCCTGTGCGGACGACCTTCGACCGGTGTGCGCGACACCTCGGCGGCGTTGGCCACTGCCTGATGATCGGCGTCGACCACCAGGGAGACGACGAAGGTCGCCTTGAGCGCCGGTTCGTCCCAGCACGGGAAGGCACGGCGCGCGTCGGTGGCCTCGAACTGCGTGGTGGCCAGTGATCGTTCGATCCCGTCGGCATCGGTGAACGTCGATCGGTAGAAGCCGCGCAGCCGCTCGTCGAGGTTCCCGGTGAAGCCGATGCGGATGGTGGCGGATCCGGTGGCGATCGGCCGGGCGAGACCGAACGCCACCCGCTCGGTGTCGGGGTCGAGGCCCACCTCCACGACGGCGATCGGTCCCGTCGCGTCGTGGAGGTCGGCCGAGACGATGTCGAGACCGAGCGCATTGCACACCACGCGGTCGGTGGGCCGCACGCACTCGAGCAGGACCTCCACCGTCCCGGCGAAGGTCCCGTCGGCGAGTTCGGGCTCGATCACGAGTTCGTAGCGCAGCGGCCGGAGGTCGTCGGGTAGGCGGTACCGGGCCGGGTCGGCGGCGGGGGAGTCGGTGTCGGTGTCGGTCACGACGTCAGCGTAGGGTCGCGCCGATGAGCACGCTCCGACCGTCCCCCGACCGTCCCCTCGATGTGGTGTGCATCGGCAACGCCATCGTCGACGTACTGGCCCAGATCGATGACGACTTCCTCGCCACCCACGACATGGTCAAGGGTTCGATGCAGCTCGTGGATCCCGAACGGGCACGTCTCATCTACGCAGCGATGCCCCCGGCGGTGGAGATGTCGGGTGGTTCGGCGGCCAACACCGCAGCCGGACTCGCCTCGCTCGGCCGGTCGGTGGCCTTCATCGGCAAGGTGGCCGACGACGAACTCGGTGAGGTGTTCGCCCATGACATCCGGGCCATCGGGGTGTCGTTCTCGGGTGTGGCCGCCACCGGCGTGCACGCCGCTCCGGGCACGGCCCGTTGTCTCGTCTGCATCACACCCGACGCCCAACGCACCATGAACACGTCGTTGGGCGTCGCCGGGCGTCTCGGGGCCGAGGACGTCGACCTGAGTCTCGTGGCATCGGCCCGGATCGTGTACATCGAGGGCTACCTGTGGGACGAACCCGTGGCCAAGGAGTCCTTGCGGGCGGTCATGCGCACGGCCGCCGAGGCGGGCACACCCGTCGCCTTCACCCTGTCGGACGGTTTCTGCGTCGATCGTCACCGCATCGAGTTCCTCGAACTCATCGAACACCATGTCGATGTGCTCTTCGCCAACGCCGACGAGATCTGCTCGCTCTATCAGGTGGACGACTTCGAGGAGGCGGCCCGCCTCGTCGCCGGTCATTGCGCCGTCGCCTGTCTCACCCGCAGCGAGGCCGGATCGGTGATCCTCACCGCCGACGGTGATCGTCACGACATCGCGGCGGCGTTCGCTCGACCGGTCGACACCACCGGGGCGGGTGATCTCTACGCCGCCGGATTCCTCGCCGGATGGGTGGCGGACCTGCCCCTCGAGGAATGCGGTCGCATGGCGTCGATCGTCGCCGCCGAGGCGATCTCGCACGTCGGCGCCCGGCCCCGGGTCGACCTTCGGGAACTGGTGGAGGAGTCGCGATGACGTGGCGTTGCTTCGAGGTCGAGCGCGACGGTGCGGTGGCGCACGTGCGGTTGTCGCGTCCCGATGAACTCAACACGATGGTGCGCGAGTTCTGGAACGAACTTCCGCAGATCGTCCGTGGACTCGACGCCACCGGTGACGTGCGCGCCATCGTGCTGTCGTCCACCGGACGCCACTTCTGTGCGGGCATGGACCTCGCCGTGTTCTCCGACGGTGACTCGGCGATCGCCGCCGGTGGCGGCGGCGAGATCGGTCGACTCCGCGCCCGCATCCGCCAGAGCGCGCTGATGTTGCAGGAGTCGTTCACCGCCTTCGAGCGGGCCCGGATGCCGGTGCTCGCTGCGATCCAGGGCGGATGCATCGGGGGAGGGGTGGACATGGTGTGCGCGGCCGACATGCGCTACGCCACGGCTGATGCCTTCTTCGTGATCCAGGAGATCAACATCGGGATGACGGCCGATGTGGGCACCCTGCAACGGCTGCCGAGACTCATCCCCGACGGCGTGGCCCGCGAGCTGGCCTACACGGGACGTCGCATGGGCGCAGCCGAGGCCAAGGACGTGGGGCTGGTGAATCGCGTGTACGAGACGCACGACGAGATGCTGCGCGAGGTCACCGAACTGGCCCACGAGATCGCGTCGAAGAGTCCTCTGGCCATCTGGGGCAGCAAGGAGATGCTGCTGTACTCGCGCGATCACAGCGTGGCCGACGGTCTCGACCGCATCGCCACATGGCAGACCGGCATGTTCCAACCGGCCGACATGCTCGAGTCCTTCACCGCCCGGGCCGAGGGCCGGGATCCCGTGTTCCCCGATCTCCTGGCCAACCCCGAGGAGTTCTGACCCTCAGTCGGTCTCGTCGGGTGTCGTCAGGAAGTCCCAGCGCACGTCCCCGACCCTGACGAGGATCGAGGAGATCCATCCGCCCATCACCCCGAGGTGACCGTCGAGGCGCGTGCCGTCGGCGAGGATCTCCTCGTCGAGTTCGTACGAACCCTCGTAGGTGACCTCGATCGCGTACTCCGGGTCGTCGAGACCGACGTCGAACACCGTCTCGATGGTGGGGCCCGATCGTTCGAGTCGGTCGCGCCCGATGGAGGGACTGGTCGTCGGCAGCACGGCCAGGAGGGCGGCGGGATCGGGGGCCGACGCCAGTCGTTGCACCCGCAGCACCAATTCGATGTCGATGCGGGGCGCTTCGTCGAACGTCTCGCCGATGTACCACGACCGGTAGGCGGTCTGGGCCCAGGTGGGCCAGCGCAGCGACAGGTCGGCCTGCACCCGGGGCGGCACCCCCTCTCCGGGAAGTCCGTAACTCGTCTCCCACGTCATGTCGCCGAGGAGCATGTCGACGTTGAATCGCTCCTCGAACGCCTGTCGCTCCAACATCGCCGCCTCGAGGGTGTCGCGTAGGGCGCCGATGGCGTCGGTGAACACGTGGTCGAGCACGGCCGGACGATACTGCCCGACTAGGTTCGGGAGCGATGTTGTTCCCCACCGTCGACTTCGCGGTCTTCTTCGTGGTGGTGTTCACCTTCTCCTGGTTGCTCCGCCCCTACCGACAGGTGTGGAAGGCGTTCATCCTCGCCGCCAGCTGTGTCTTCTACGGCTGGTGGAGTTGGAACTACCTGTTGGTCCTGTTCGTGAGCATCGGGATGAACTGGGCCTTCGGCCTGCTCACGTTCCGGGTCCTCACTCCCGAGGGCGAGAGGACGACGGCCAGTCGATGGCTGGTACGGCTCGCGGTGGTGGCCAACCTCGGCATCCTCGGCTACTTCAAGTACGCCGATTTCTTCATCTCGACCATCACCGACAAGTTGCGCACGGTGGGCATCGCCGTCGACGGCCCCATCCTCAACGTGGTCCTGCCCATCGGCATCTCCTTCTTCACCTTCCAGGCGATCAGTTACGTCATCGACATCGGACGCGGGCAATGGCGCCGGCCCCTGTCGTTGCTCGACTTCGCGGTGTACCTGTCGTTCTTCGCCCACCTCGTGGCCGGACCGATCGTGCGGGCCAGCGAGTTCGCGCCGCAACTCGACGAGAACCCGAATCCCCGGTACGTGCGGTCGGCCGAGGCGTTCATGCTCATCTTCCGTGGCATGTTCAAGAAGGTCGTCATCTCGAGCTTCCTGGCCATCCAGATCGTCGATCCGGTCTTCGCCCTGCCCGAGGCCCATGACCGATGGGCGGTGCTGTGGGCGATCTACGCCTATGCGATCCAGATCTACGCCGACTTCTCCGGCTACACCGACATCGCCATCGGCGTGGCGTTGTTGTTGGGGGTGCGTTTCCCACAGAATTTCGACTCGCCCTACATCGCCCTCAGCCTCCAGGACTTCTGGCGCCGGTGGCACATGACCCTGTCGCGATGGTTGCGCGACTACCTGTACATCCCGTTGGGAGGAAACCGCGGGAGCAAGGCCTTCACCTATCGCAACCTGTTCCTGGTCATGCTCATCGGCGGACTGTGGCACGGCGCCGACTGGACGTTCGTGGTGTGGGGTGCCATCCACGGTGCCTACCTGGTGGGTGAGAGGGTGGTGAAGGAGAGATGGCACGGCCACGAGCTCGGACTCCCTCCCGTGCTGGTGAAGGTCCTGCAATGGCTCCTGACGTTCAACGTGGTCTGTCTGGCGTGGGTGTTCTTCCGGGCCACGTCCATCGACAACGCCTTCGCCATGCTCGGTCGGTTGTTCTCGGGGGCGGGCAGCCCCGGTGGTGTGACGGTGCTGTTGATCGTCACGGTGGTCGCCAGCATCGCCTCCCAGTTCGTGCCGCCGCGCATCCCGGCCCGTTTCGAGGTGCGCTTCGCCACCCTGGCGCCGGTGCTGCAGATACTGGCGCTCGCTGCGGGGCTCGTCCTGATCGACGCCCTGGGCCCCGAGGGCGTCGCTCCCTTCATCTACTTCCAGTTCTAGGTGGGTGACGGAGGAGGCTCCGGTCGGCCCGGTACCCTCGCCCCGATGTCCGGTCCGAACCGCGTCGGTTTCTGGCGGCGCATGCTGCGCCCTCTGCGACCCCGAGAGCCCGGGACGATGCCCGCTGGACTCATACTCGTGGTGATGGTCGGCGCCCTGCTGGTGGCGATGTTCCTCAACGCCGATGCCACGCTCCGCAAGAGCAACGCCAAGGGCGACGGCATCCGCAACGACATCGCCCGCACCGTGGCCGCCGTCTCCGACACGTTCGGACTCACCGGGTTGCGCGGCTCGGTGGACAGCGCGCTGGGGAAGAACACCCTGACCGACATCGACGTCGACGAGTTGCTCAGGCGTCAGGAGGAACTGGCCGCCCAGCAGGCGGCCGACGCCGCGGCCGAGGCGGCGCGACGCGTGCCCGAGTTGCCGGCGGCCACGCCGGTGAGCCCGCTGCGCCTCTACATCGGTGGCGATTCGGTGGTACAGACCTTCGGCACATCCATGCAGCGCATCGCGCTCGGCACCGGCGTCTTCACACCGACCCTCGACTTCCGCATCGGCACCGGTCTGGTCCGGCCCGACTACTTCAACTGGCCCGAACACCTGGTGAGGGACGTCCTGCCCCAGAACCCACAGGTCCTGGTGCTGATGTTCGGGGCCAACGACAGCCAGAACATGACCGACACCTCGGGTCGCGTCCTGACCCGCGGTTCGGACGAGTGGCTGACCGAGTACCGCCGTCGGGTGGGGTCGACCATGGATCTGCTCAAGTCGCCGACCAACGATCGACTCACGATGTGGGTCGGCGCGCTGCCCATGGGCCCCGGATCCAAGACACCGGGCATGGATCGGATCAACTACATCTACTGGACCGAGGCACTGACGCGTCCGTGGATCCAGTACTTCGATTCGTGGCCGTTCTTCTCCAATCCCGATCTGACGTTCGCCGCCAACCTCCCCAACGCCGATGGCGTCGTGCGCGGCCTGCGGCAGAAGGACAACCTGCATGTCTCCACCGTGGGTGGCGACCGCCTGTCGTGGGCGGTCATCGAGCGCATCGGTCGTCTCGTGGACATCTCGGCCGGCAACGTCGTCCCGCCGCCGTCCCAGGCGCCGCCGGCGTCGTTGGTGGAGCGCAGCGAGATACCGCCGGAGATCCCCGGTTCGCTGTGAGGCTCAGGGATGGGCGGCCGTGACGGTGGTCAGGATGCCGCCGCGCACCTTCCAGACGGTCTCGACCGTCATGCGCCGCGGCGACAGCGCGGCAACGAGGTCGTCGAGCACCGAGTTCGTGACGGCCTCGTGGAAGGCCCCCTCGTCGCGGAACGACCACAGGTACATCTTGAGGCTCTTCAACTCGACCAGCAGGCGGTCGGGCACATAGGTGACCCGCACCGTGGCGAAGTCGGGCTGACCGGTCACCGGACACAGGCAGGTGAACTCGTCGGTCTCGCACACGATCTCGTAGTCGCGGCCCGGCTCCGGGTTGGGAACGGTGATGAGGTCCTTGGAGGGACGGCTGGACACGGCGCGTCCGGTCGGGTCAGCGACCGGCGTTGGGCTTGGTGCCGTGGTTGGCCGGCTTGCGACGGGCGTTGGTGCGGCGCTTCGAGGTTCGCTTCGACATAGGGGTGCGAGTCTACGGCCGGGACGCGCGCCACCGCTAGCCTGCGGCCCCCATGGAGAAGTTCGGTTTCGTCGGTCTGCCCAACGCAGGCAAGTCATCGCTGTACAACGCGCTCGCCGGAGGCGGCGCGCTGGCCGCTCCCTACGCCTTCGCCACCAAGGATCCCAACGTGGGAGTGGCCAAGGTTCCCGACGACCGTCTCGAACGACTCGCAGAGATGAGCGGCTCGAGGACGGTGATCCCGGCCAGTGTGCAGTTCGTCGACATCGGAGGTCTGGTGGAGGGAGCCAGCACCGGTGAGGGCCTGGGCAACAAGTTCCTCGCCAACATCCGCGAGTCCGATGCGATCGTTTTCGTGCTGCGCGCCTTCGTCGACGACGACGTCCCCGGTCCCTCCGACCCGCTGGACCATCTGCGTATCGTCGAGATCGAACTGGCGCTGGCCGACCTCGAGACGGTCGAGAGTCAGGTGGAGAAGCGCCGCAAGGCCGCCAAGGGTGATCGGTCGATCGCCGACGAGGTGGCGGCCCTCGAACGGGCCCATGCGGTGTTGGCAGAGGGGACTCCGATCTACCGCAGCGATCTCGACGACGAGACACGATCCCTGTTGCGGCCCTGGTTCCTGCTCACCAACAAGCCGGTGTTGGCCATCGTCAATGTGGCGGAGGACGATCTCGAGCGCATCGACGAGTGCGTCGCTCCCGTCGTCGCCGAGTTCGATCGCCACGGCGAGGTGATCGGGATGTGTGTGCAACTCGAGGCCGAAGCGGCGATGCTCGATGCCGACGAACGGGCGGAGATGCTGGAGGGACTCGGTCTCGGTGAGGGCGCGCTGCCGCGATTCCTCAACGCCGCCTACCGCATGCTCGGACTGCGGACCTACTTCACCACCGGCGAGAAGGAGACCCGTGCCTGGACCTTCCGGGCCGGATCCAAGGCTCCGCAGTGCGCGGGGGTCATCCATTCCGACTTCGAGCGTGGGTTCATCCGGGCCGAGGTCATCCACTGGGACGACCTGCTCGAGGTGGGGTCGTGGTCGAAGGCCCGCGACGCCGGGATCCTCCGGGTCGAGGGCAAGGAGTACCAGCCCGTCGACGGAGACGTCATGGAGTTCCGGTTCAACGTGTGAGGTCGCCCGCCCCACCGACGGTGCGGGGTGCGAGCCGTACCATCGGTGACATGGAGGCCGACTCGATGCTCGTCTGCGATGGCCGGACGGTGGCGCCGGTCGAGGTGGCCCGCACCCGCTCGGCCCGTCGGCGGGGACTGTTGGGGCGCGACGGCATCGATGGAGCGCTGCTGTTGGTGCCGGCTCGCTCGGTGCACACGGTGTCGATGCGGTTCGCTCTCGACGTCGCCCATCTGGCGGCCGACGGCACCGTGCTGCGTACCACCCTCATGCCACCCAACCGTCTCGGCCAGCCCGTCTGGCGGTCCCGGGCGGTGGTGGAGGCCGAAGCCGGGTCGTTCGACCGGTGGGGACTGCGGCCGGGCAGTGCGGTGGAGGTGCGATGAGCGGCGGTCGACTCGTGCTGGTGGGCACACCCATCGGGAACCTCGCCGATCTCACACCCCGGGCCGCCGAGGCATTGGGCGCGGCCGACGTCATCGCCTGCGAGGACACGCGCCGCACCGGCCGCCTCCTCGCCCATCTCGGGATCCCGGCGCCGACGCTGGTGGTACTCAACGAGCACACGGAGTTCGATCGGGCGGATGATCTCCTCGTCCGGGTCCGGTCGGGTCAGACGGTGGCCGTGGTCAGCGATGCGGGGATGCCGGGCGTGTCGGACCCGGGGGAGCTTGTGGTGGCGGCCGCCGTCGCTGCCGACCTCGCGGTCGAGGTCGTGCCCGGGCCGTCAGCGGTGCTCGCCGCCCTGGTGGTGAGCGGTCTGACGACGTCGCGGTTCGTGTTCGAGGGATTCCTGCCCCGCAAGGGTTCGGCCCGGAGCGCACGACTGGCCGACGTCGCCTCCGAGGCGCGCACGACGGTGCTGTTCGAGGCCCCGCACCGGATGGAGCGCACCCTCGTCGATCTCGTGGACGCCTGCGGTGCCGATCGCCCCGTCGTCCTCGCCCGGGAGCTGACGAAGCGGCACGAGGAGATCCGACGCGGGACGCTGGCCGAGATGCTGGCGACCGTGCGCGCCGCCGAACCGCGCGGCGAGTTCGTGCTGGTCCTGGCCGGCGCACCGCCGCGACCCGAGGCCACCGACGAGGAGATCCGTGGCGCGCTCGACGGGGCGCTCCGCCGCGGTCTCACCACCCGTGATGCCGTGGCCGAGGTGGTGGCGGCGTTGGGCGCGCCCCATCGACGCGTCTACGAACTGGCCCTGACCCGCTGACGGGGTCGGGGCCGATCGATCACGACGCCGGTCGGGCCGGGATCATCGACAGCGCCGAGTACCCGATCATGTAGGCGGCCACGTCGTTGGCGGGGTTCGTCGCCGTCGAGGTGCACACCGGCTGCTGGGTGAGGAACGCGGTGTCGGTCGTGGTGATCGGCACCGTCACCTGACCCCGGACCGAGCCGCTCACACACGTCGGCACGTTCAGGTTGAACACCTGCGTGCGGTCGATGGTTCCGGCGGCGATGGCGTCACGGTTCTGTCGGAACCATTCCACGACCACGGTGGCGGCCTCGACGGGGGCGAACGGGCCGGTGATGGCGCCGTTGCTCGCCGCGATGGCCGGGATGTTGCGCTGTACGGCGGCGCGGGCCGCTCCCACCGTGCCGGACACGTCGATGACCGGGCCGAGGTTGGCACCGGCGTTCACGCCCGACACCACGAAGTCCGGGGTGAAGGAGATGCCCTTCTGGTCGATTGCCCAGATGATCGAGTCGGCGGGCGTCCCGGCGACGGCCTTGACCGGGTACCCGCTCTTCGAGGTCAGATCGCTGGCCGTCAACGCTCCTCCGGTCACCGCGCCGCCCTTGCCGCTCTGTTGGGTGGCGGGGGCGACCACCGTGATCTCCACGTTCGGCTCGGCCTTCAGGGCCTGGATGACGGCGTCGATACCGGCCGAGTCGTAACCATCGTCGTTGGTGACGACGATGCGCAGCACCTTGGGGGCGGCGGTGGTCGTCGTGCCGGCCGAGTCACCCCCGGAACTGCTGCAGCCGGTGGCCACCAGGGCGGCGGCGAACAGCAGTGCCGCCATGGAGCGACGCAGGGTGCTGGATCGGATCATCGGGTGTCTCCTCGGTGTGGTCGGGTGGATCGGATGGAAACGTTTGTTCAGAACGCGGTGATGACCTCGCGTCCGAACAGTCGGATCATGTCGGCGATGTCGTCGAAGGAACCGAGCGAGGCCTGGCCGGTGTCGGCCGGGAGTCCGGCGCCGAAGGCGGCGTGCACGTGCGTGCAGCCGGTGGCGGCCTCGTAGTCGCGGATCTGCGCGATGACACGGTCGGGATCGCCCCACAGCAGGCGGTCGGCGGCGATGTCCTCGGCGCTCACGTCCTCACCGGCGTCGATCCGGGCGAACAGTTCGAGCTCCTCGGCCTCCTCGGCCGATTCGCGCCAGTGGGCCATGAGACCGTCGACGTACACGGGAAGCACGTCGGTGCGCACCTGTTCGTCGTCCGCGCCCACCCATGCGTAGCGGCGCAGCACCCAGTCGTCGGGGCGACCCAACTCGGCGCGCCGCGGTCGGTACACGTCGAGGCACCGCAACGCGGCGGCCAGTGACTGCACCGGACCGCAGATCCATGCGTCCCCCAACCGGGCCGCCCGGTCGACCGCGGCGGGAGCCACGCCAGCGACCCACAACGGAGGATTCGGTCGCTGAACGGGCCGGGGATGCACCGTGAGTTCGGGGAACGACCAGAACCGGCCCTCGAACGACGTCTGCTCCTCGGTCCACACCAGCCGCAGGATCTCCAGCGCCTCCTCCATGCGGGCGCCGCGCTGGCGGAACACCGAGCCGTGCACCTCGTACTCGAGCGGCCACCACCCCATGCCCACGCCGAGGGACACGCGACCGCCCGACAACTGGTCGATGGTGGCCACCTGTTCGGCCACACGCACCGGGTTGTGGATCGGCAACTGGAAGATGCCGGTGCCCACGCGCACGGTCGAGGTGCGGGCGGCGATGGCGGCGAGGAACGTGAGCGGATCGCTCATGTTGCCGGGCATGAAGTGGTGGTGGCCGATGGTCACGGTGTCGAACCCGTGTTCCTCGGCCAGCACCGCCAGCGCGAACGTCTCGCGGAAGGGGTCGGCCGCGGACAGGTCCTTGAGCAGGGGGAGCGACAGCGAGAACTTCACGGTTCGAACGGCCCCTTGCCCATCTGGTCGCGGATGGTCACGACGGCCGGGTTCGTCATCGACCGACGCTGCCAGTTGGCGCCGTCGACCACGAGCGTGTGACCGCTGATGAACTGCGCCCAGGGCGAGGCGAGGAAGGTGGCGGCCCACCCGAGTTCGCGCGGTCGGCCCACCCTCAGCGCCGGCTGGCACACGTCCTTGTCGTCGGTGCGTCGGAGGTTCGACTGGATGTCGGCGGTCATGTCCTCGTGCGGGAACAGACCCGGCACCAATCCGTTCACCTGGATCCCGTAGGGACCCCATTCGACGGCCAGGGTCTCCACCATGTTCTTCACGCCGGCCTTGGCCGCCGCCGAATGGGCGAATCCCGGTCCGCCCGTCCACGCGTAGGAGGCGCCGACGTTGATGATCGATCCGGGTGTGCCGGCGGCCAGGTGTCGGCGTCCGAACTCGCGGGCGCAGAAGTAGGTGCCGTTCAGGGTGATGTCGACCACGGTGCGCCATGCATTCGGGCTCATGTCCTCGGCCGGGACCGGGAAGTTCGCCGCCGCGTTGTTGACCAGTACGTCGGGCAGCGCGAACCGCTCGGTGGCAGCGTCGAATGCAGCGGCGATCTGCTCGGGTTCGCGGATGTCGCAGGTCACCGTGAGGTGCGGCGCGCCGAGTTCGGTCATCGCCTCCGTGGCCTGCTCCAGATGCTCGGGCTTGCGACTGGCGATCACGAGGTTGGCGCCGAGGCGGGCGAACTCGCTGGCGATGGCCCGACCCAGTCCGGTGCCACCGCCGGTGACGAACACCGTCCGGCCTTCGTAGGTGCCGGCCGGCAGTGCGCTCGACCCGAGGGCCGGGGGTTCGGGGATACCCGTGGGTTCGTCAGTGGCCATCTCAGCTCCCCCGGTAGACGGGATCGCGTTCCTCGGCCCGGGCGGCGCGGAACTCGGCGAAGTCCTCGGACTTGTTGATGAACGTCTGGTAGATCAACTCGTCCTCCATCGAGGTGACGATCTCGGGGATGGCCAGGTGGGCGATCACCCGTCGGGCCAACTTCACCGTCACCGCCGGAGACGAGGCGATCTTCCGGGCCATCTCCATCGCCGTGTCGTCGAGTTCCTCTCGGGTCACGATGCGCGACACGATCCCGAGCGACAACGCCTCCTCGGCGCCGAGTGGGCGACCGGTCAGGACCATGTCGCTCACCACGCCGTGGCCGCACATCTGGTAGAGCCGGCCCACACCGCCGGTGTCGGGGATGACGCCGTGTCCGACCTCGGGCAGCATGAACCTCGTCTCGGGAGTGGCGATGCGGATGTCGCACAGCAGCGCCCGTTGGAACGAGCCACCGATGGCCCAGCCCTGGATCGGCACGATGATCGGGGCATCGAGATCGAAGATCTGCTTGATGCCGCGATGACCCCGCGACATCAACTCGTGATGGGTCATCTCCGTCTTGTTGGTGCCGATCGATCCGACATCGCGACCCGACGACCACGAGTGGCCCTCGCCGCGCCACACCACGGCGCGCACCGACGGGGTCGACCGCAACTCGTCGAGGATGTCGAAGAGCTGCTTGTCCATGTCGTCGGTGAAGGCGTTGCGCTTCTCCTGGTTGTCGTTGGTGATGACGGCGATCGGTCCGTCGATGTCGAGCCGCACCTGTGCGGTCATCGTGCCCCCTCCCGCCGGCGACGTGCCGGGTGCGGTGCAGTCTGTCAGGGTTCCCTCGCGGTCGTTACGCTCGTCGGGTGGCGTCGTGGGGTCGCCCGGGGGGAGGGGCCATGCACTGGCGCATCGGTGACGTGACGGTGACCAAGGTCGTGGAGGCGGAGGTGCCGGTGGCGCTTTCGGGTCTGTTGCCCGACGCCACCCCGGAGGCGCTGGAGCGACACGTCGACTGGCTGGCGCCCCTGTTCATCGACGACACCGGCACGGCGCAACTGTCGATCCACTCGTTCGTGGTCGAGTCGCAGGGCATGCGGATTCTGATCGACACCTGTGTGGGCGATCGCGAGGTCCCCGGACTCGACGGCATGCGCGGTGATCCCGGTTTCCTCGATCGACTCACGGCCGCGGGGTTCCCGCCCGACACCATCGACGTCGTGTGCTGCACCCATCTCCACTTCGACCATGTCGGTTGGAACACGCGTTGGGACGGCCAGCGCTGGGTGCCCACGTTCCCGTCGGCCCGCTACCTGTTCTGTCGGTCCGAGTACGAGGGATGGATGGCGGAGACGAACCCGTTCGCCAGCAACCTGCCCGACACCGTGGCGCCGGTGATGGAGGCCGGTCTGGCCGACCTCGTCGATCCGGACCATCGGGTGACCGACGAGGTGCGGTTCGTCCCCACCGCCGGACATTCACCCGGACACGTCTCGGTGCTGATCGAGTCGGGGGATGCGACGGCGTTCATCACCGGCGACATGACCCATCATCCGGTGCAGTGGGCCGAACCCGACTGGGGATTCATCGGCGACTGGGACGGTCCCATGGGTGCGGCCGCGCGACGTCGCATCGCCGACGAACACGCCGATCGGGCGACGCTCGTGCTCGGCACTCACTACCCGACGCCGACCGCCGGCCGTATCGTCCGTCGGGAGGGCGGCTGCATCTTCATCGGTGAGGGGTGAGCGCATGGGTGACCCGGATGACGTGATCATCGTGACCGGCGCGGCCAGCGGCATGGGTCGGGCCTGCGCCCACCGCTTCGCCGGCCGGGCCCGGTTGGTGCTCGTCGATCTCGATCCGGTCGCCGTCGAGGCCGTGGCGACGGCGACGGGCGGCCATCCGTTCGCCGCCGACGTCACCGATGCCGAACGGGTGGCGGAGCTGGCGGCGTTCGTGGCGTCGACCGGACGGTTCCGTGCCCTCGTGCACGCCGCGGGAATCTCGCCGGTGATGGCCGAACCCGCTCGCATCCTCGAGGTCGACCTGCGGGGGACGGCGCTGCTGCTCGACGCATTCGATCGACTGGTCGTTCCCGGGAGCGTGGCCGTGTGCTTCGCGTCGATCGCAGCAACGATGATCGCCGGCGCCGGGGATCCCGCCATCGACGCCGTGCTCGACGATCCCCTGGCCGACGACCTCGTCGAACGACTGCGCGTGCTCGAGCGCTCGCCACTCGACGACCCGGCCCTGGCGTACGGGTGGGCCAAGCGCGCCGTGGTGCGGCTGGTGCGTCGCACGGCACCGACGTGGGGGCCGCGCGGGGCGCGCATCGTCTCGCTCTCTCCCGGGGTCATCGACACACCGATGGCCGCTCGCGAGGAGGCGGTCGGACCCATGATCGCCCAGTTGATGGAGACCACACCTCTCCATCGCGAGGGGACCGCGGACGAGATCGCCGCCGTGGTCGATTTCCTGTGTTCGACCGATGCCTCGTACATCACCGGGGTCGACATCGTCGTCGACGGCGGGACTACTGCCGGACTGGCGACGGGGATCTGATCGGGCATCGGCGCGATCGGGCCGACATCGAGCGGTCCATGGTCGTGTCCGGTACTGCGTAGCCTTGCGGCGTGCCCGAGCCGTTCTACGTCACCACGCCGATCTACTACGTGAACGACGTGCCCCACATCGGGCACGCCTACACGACGGTCACGGCCGACGCCCTGGCCCGCTGGCACCGACTGCTCGGTGACCCGACGTTCTTCCTCACCGGCACCGACGAACACGGGCTCAAGATCCAACGGGCCGCGGAGGCCAACGGCGTCACCCCCAGGAGCAGGCCGATCGCACCAGCGCCCGCTTCCGCGAGGTGTGGGAGATGCTGCAGATCTCCAACGACGACTTCATCCGCACCACCGAACCTCGCCACGTCTCGTCGGTGCAGTCGTTCATGCAGGCCATCTTCGACAACGGCTGGATCCGCAAGGGCACCTATGCCGGGCACTACTGCGTGCCCTGCGAGGCCTACTACAACGAGGCCGATCTGGTCGACGGCGACTGTCCCATCCACGGCCGTCCGGTCGAATGGCTGGAGGAGGACAACTGGTTCTTCGAGTTGTCGAGGTTCGAGCAGCCGTTGCTCGACTGGTACGCGGCCAATCCCGACTGCGTCCAGCCCGAGGGGAAGCGCAACGAGGCGCTGGGGTTGATCCGCAACGGGCTCGAGGACGTCTCGGTGTCGCGCACCTCACTCGAATGGGGCGTTCCGGTGCCGTGGGATCCGGGCCACGTCTTCTACGTCTGGTACGACGCGCTCATCAACTACGCCACCGCGGTCGGCTACGGCGCCGATCAGGAACGCTTCGCCGAGTGGTGGCCGGTGGTGCACCACCTCCTGGGCAAGGACATCCTGCGGTTCCACTGCGTGTACTGGCCCGCCATGTGCCTTGCCGCCGGGATCGAGCCTCCGAAGAAGCTCGCCGTCCACGGCTACCTGCTGGTCGGCGGCGAGAAGATGTCCAAGACCCGGCTCAACCAGATCTTCCCGGCGGATCTCGTCGCCGACTTCGGCGTCGATGGCTTCCGCTACCACTTCCTGCGCGACAACCCCTTCGGTCCCGACGGCGACTTCTCCTACGAGGCGATGGTCAACCGGTACAACACCGATCTGGCCAACAACCTCGGCAACTTGCTGTCGCGGGTGGCGACGGTCGTGGCCAAGAAGTGCGGTGGTGTCGGCCCCGCACCGTCGCCGGACTCGCCCCTCGCCGTCATCGCCGAGCGGTGCGTGGCCGAGACGATGGCCGGCTGGGAGGCCATCGCCCCCAGTCAGGCCCTGGAGGCGACGTGGCGACTGGTCGGTGCTGCCAACGCCCATCTCGAGGCCAACGAGCCGTGGAAGGCCGAACCGGGCCCTGCGGTCGACGCGGTCATGGGCGATGCGCTGGAGGTGCTCCGTCTGGTGGCCGTCCTCGCCTCGCCCGCCATCCCCTCCACCTCGGCCACGATCTTCGAACGCATCGGGCTCGAGGGTTCGCCCACCGACGCCACGGTGCCCGAGGCGACTCGATGGGGTGGGTACCCGGGCGGACGCACCGTGATCAAGGGTGATCCGCTCTTCCCGCGCATCACCCCGACGAGCGAGTGACCATCGTGCGCTGGACCGACGAGCACTGTCACCTCGGTGACGGCGCCGACCGTTGGCCCGAGGCGGCGGCCACCATCGTCGAGGCCCGCGCTGCCGGTGTCGAACGGATGATCACGGTGGGGTGTGATCTGGCCACCTCGCGCACCGCCGTGGCCGTGGCCACCGCGCACGAGGGTGTGTGGGCCACGGTCGGGCTCCACCCGCATGATGCCAGCAACGGCCTCGACGGCATCGCCGACCTGTTGGCCGATCCGGTGGTGGTGGCGGTGGGCGAGTGCGGACTCGACTACCACTACGACCACTCGCCGCGAGACGTGCAGCGCGAGGTGTTCGCCGCCCAGATCGCGCTGGCCCACGAGCACGACCTCGCCCTGGTGGTGCACACCCGCGAGGCGTGGGCCGACACCTGGGACATCCTCGAGGCCGAGGGTGTGCCGGAACGAACCGTGCTGCACTGCTTCACCGGCGGTCCCGACGAGGCCCGACGCAGCCTCGATCTCGGCTGTCACCTCTCCTTCAGCGGGATCGTGACCTTCCCGGGTGCGCCGGAGGTGCGCGAGGCCGCTGCGCTGTGTCCGGCCGATCGACTGCTGGTCGAGACCGATTCACCCTTCCTCGCCCCGGTGCCGCACCGCGGTCGGCCCAACCTTCCGTCGCTGGTCCCGGTGGTGGGAGCGATGCTGGCCGTGGTGCGGGGGGCGGACGTCGTGGATGTGGCCGATGTCACATGGTCGAACGCTGAGCGGGTCCACCGTCTCGCTGACGTGGGCAAACGCGCCGGCGGGTGACGTCCCGAACTGTGGGACGACGTCGGCCGATGCCCTGACGTGGGGATTCGCGCCGAGCGGCGTGCCGGTGACGGACCGCAGGTGGTTGCGGGCTCCGAGGTGCGCTCCTAGGTTTCGGGGCGGCTCCGGGCGGAGTTCGAGGCGTCGTCAACGCGTCGGGTCCCGCGCGTAGCACTCCTGTCCGCCGACCGAGGACCCGTCCTGAACGCCCTCATCGCTCACCCGACCCAACGTCGTCTGCTCCTCGCACTGGTGGTCACACTCGTGTGCCTGCCGTTGCTGGCGCTCGACGTCGTGAGCGGCCAGACGCGGTCGGGTGCGGCGGAGGTCGGTGCCTGGGATCCCGGGCTGGTGGTGGCCACGGACTCGACGTTGCCCGACACCTACGACCCCATGACGGTGGAGATGGACTGGCCCACGCCCGAGGAGTTGGCGCAGGCGACCACCACCACGGCGCCGCCGACCACCACGACGGCGCCCCGGCCGACGACCACCACCACGACGCGTCGGGTCACGGTGACGACTCCTCCGCCACCCTCGGTCGAGTCGGTGATGGCCTGTCTGCGCATGTGGGAGTCGCGCAACAACTACGGCGCCGTCGATCGGACCGGCACCTTCATGGGGGCCTACCAGATCTATCAAGGTGGCTGGGACAACATCGCTGCGTCGATCGGCCGGGCCGATCTCGTCGGCGTGCCGCCCAATCTCGCCTCACCCGCCGATCAGGATGCCGTGGCCCTCGAGATGTACCGCCGCTACGGCCTGCGTCCGTGGAACGGCGCCTGCGCCTGATCGTCCGACCCTTCCGGTGACACTGACGCGGACCCAGGTCGTCGAACTGTTGGAGCGGCACGGCCTCAGGCCGAGTCGAGCACTCGGCCAGAACTTCGTCGCCGATCCGAACACCATCCGGCGCATCGTGCGACTGGCCGGGATCGGGCCCGGATCGCATGTGGTGGAGATCGGTCCCGGCGTGGGATCACTCACCACCGAACTGGCCGCCACCGGCGCGGAGGTGGTGGCGGTGGAACTCGATCGCCACCTCCTGCCGGTGCTGGCCCAGACGGTCGAGCCCCTCGGGGTGCGCGTGGTGCATGCCGATGCGCGCACCGCCGACTGGGACGACCTGCTCGCCGATGCACCCCGGTGGGCTCTCGTGGCCAACCTCCCCTACAACGTGGCCACGACCATCGTGCTGGACCTGCTCGATCGGGTCCCGTCCATCACCGAGATGCTGGTCATGGTGCAGCGGGAGGTGGGGGAGCGATTGGCGGCGCCCGTCGGTACACCGGCGTGGGGCATCCCGTCGGTGAAGTTGTCACTGTGGGCCCGGGCCGAAGTGGTGGCCCGTGTCCCGTCGACCGTGTTCGTTCCCCAACCCCGCGTGGAGTCGGTGTTGGTCCGGATCGTGCGACTCGATCGACCGGCCGTCGACGTCGATCCGGAGCCACTCATGGCGCTCGTGCGCACGGCCTTCGGTCAGCGCCGCAAGATGCTGCGGCGCTCACTGGCGGGAGTCGTCACCCCCGAGCAGTTCGCCGCCGCCGGGATCGACCCGTCGGAGCGACCCGAACGGTTGACCGTCGCCCAGTGGGGGGCGTTGACCACGGTCATCGGTCGATCGCGGCGATGATCGTCCCATGACCCCGGTCCGTCTGATCGCCCCGGCGAAGTTGACCACCTCGCTGCGCATCGTCGGCGTCCGCGCCGACGGGCTTCACCTCATCGAGGCCGAGATGGTCTCGCTCGACCTGGCCGACGAACTCGAGGTGTCGGAGTCGGCGACGATCGAGGTCGTGCACCGCAGCGCGGACGGCGACGAGTTCGAGGCCGGACCCGACGACCTCGTGGCCGCCGCCCTGCGATCGGTCGGACGCCGGGCCCGCGTGGTGGTCACCAAACGGATCGCCCCGGGCGCCGGCCTGGGCGGTGGCTCGGCCGATGCGGCGGCCGTGCTGCGGTGGGCGGGGGCCACCGACCTCGACGCAGCGGCGAGGATCGGCGCCGACGTGGCCTTCTGCGTGGTCGGGGGTCGGGCCCTCGTGTCGGGTATCGGCGAGGTCGTCGAGCCCCTCCCGCACGTCGATCGGCAGTTCACGTTGCTGACGCCGCCGATCCATTGCTCCACGCCGGCCGTCTACCGCGAATGGGATCGGCTCGGTGGTCCGCAGGGAGAGGAGGGGAACGATCTCGAACCGGCAGCCCTGGCGGTGGCGCCCGAGTTGGCTCACTGGCGCGATGAGTTGGCCCGGGCCACCGGGCGACGCCCGCGTCTCGCGGGTTCGGGTTCCACGTGGTTCGTCGAGGGCAACCATCCGGGACCGGGTCGGGTGGTGACCCGCACCGTTCCGCCGGTGGTGTGAGCGCCTACTTGCCCGCGGCTCGACGCTGGAAGCGCGTGCGCTTCAGCATCTTCTTGTGCTTCTTCTTCCGCATGCGCTTGCGGCGCTTCTTGATCAGCGATCCCATGGCGGGACGACTGTAGCGGTCGGGCCACGAGGGTTGCGAAACGAGTCGGCTCGGGGGCAGGGACTCGAACCCCGAAAACCAGGACCAAAACCTGGTGTGTTGCCAATTACACCACCCCCGAAGGGCACAGGGACCGTACTAGAAAAGGCCGGTGACCCCGAGGCCGCTGTCCGCCATCGTCCTCGCTGCCGGCGAGGGGACCCGCATGCGGTCGGCGCGCCCGAAGCCCCTGCACCTGCTGTGCGGAAGAGCGATGGTGCTGTACGCCATCGAGGCGCTGGCCGGGGCCGAAGTGCAGCGCGCCGTCATCGTCGTCGGGCACGGCGCCGAGCGCGTCACCAAGAAGTTGCTCGACGCCGCTCCGTCCGTGCCCCTCGACTTCGTCGAGCAGGAGGTGCAGCGCGGTACCGGTGATGCCGTCGGCGTGGCCCTCACGGCGTTCTCGCCCGAGGACCTCGACGAGAACGACGCCGACCTCGTCGTGGTGCCGGGCGACACCCCGTTGCTGCGCCCTGACACGATCCGCGCTTTGGTCGAGGAACATCGTCGGACCGACGCCGCCTGCACGATGTTGACCGCGGTGCTCGATGATCCGACGGGCTACGGGCGAGTGCTGCGCGGTCGATCGGGATCGGTGGAACGTGTGGTCGAGCAGCGCGATGCCACCGAGGACGAGCTGGCCGTCGACGAGGTCAACACCTCGATCTACTGCTTCCGCGCCAGCGTCCTCGGTCCTGCGCTGCGTCGGCTCACCCCCGACAACTCGCAGGGGGAGTACTACCTGACCGATGTCGTCGCCGTGCTCGCCGCCGCCGGCTACCGGGTCTCGGCGGTGGTGGCCGACGACCCGGCCGACACCGTCGGAGTGAACGACCGGTTGCAGCTGGCCGCGGCCGAGGCCGAACTGCGACGCCGCACCAATGAGGAGTGGATGCGTCGTGGCGTGACCATGGTCGATCCGTCGCGGACCTACGTCGACACCACGGTCGTGCTGGGCTCCGATGTCACCCTGTTTCCCGGCACGATCCTGCAGGGGCACTGTGTCGT
>VERC01000148.1 GCA_018882825.1 Acidimicrobiia bacterium
CCGCCGTCGTCGCGCTCGACCGCACCCCGGGCGGCCGCGCCTCGCTGTCGCACCTCCGCCCCCGGGCCGACGGACTCGACGATCGACTGCCCGCCATCGGCGATCTGGCCGAGACCTCGTCGATCATGTCCGAACTGGACCACCGATCGATTCCGGACCGGGTGCGCTACGTCACCCTCGGCGCGTCGGGGGACCTCGTCGTTCCCGGGACCGCCGCCCTCGATCCCGAGGCCGATGCCGCCGTCCTGATGCCCACCGACGTGGGGACGGACCCGCACGGTTCGGTGGCGTCCTCGTCGTCCACCACCCGGGAGATCGGTCTGGCCGTGGCCGGTCGCGGGCCCACCTGTCGATCGCTGGCCGCGGTGACGATGTCGGCGATCATGGCCGAGACCATCCGCTGGAGCGAGACGACACTGGCCGCGGCGGCGCTGGTCACCGCGTCAGGGGCTCCGGTGCTCCCGGCCGAGTGAGGCGGGTGGCGGGTTGGCCGCCCCTCGGGGGGCTCCCGTACACTCTGACCCCGGTCCGACCCACGTCGGGCGCCCTCCCGGAGGTCGGGTCGACCTCCATCTCACGCCGGGACCAGCCTCCCACGGTCGTCGCTGTGCGATGCCGGCCGGTCCCGGATCCCCAGCCGAACCGATGGGAAGGAACCCCATGTCCCCAGTCGTCACCATGCGGCAGTTGCTCGACGCCGGCGTGCATTTCGGTCATCAGACCCGCCGCTGGAATCCGAAGATGAAGCGATTCATCCACGGCGAGCGCAACGGCATCTACATCATCGACCTCGAACAGACCCTCGATCGTGTCGGTACCGCCTACTCCTTCGTGCGCGATCTCGTCGCAGGTGGCGGCTCGATCCTGTTCGTGGGCACCAAGAAGCAGGCCCAGGACCCGGTGCAGAGTTTCGCCGAGCGCTGTGGCATGCCCTATGTGAACGAGCGTTGGCTGGGCGGGATGCTCACCAACTTCCAGACGATCTCCAAGCGCGTGGCCAAGATGAAGGAGTACCAGCGCATGCGCGACTCCGGAGAGTTCGAGGCCATGCCCAAGAAGGAAGCCCTCCTCATCAGTCGCGAACTGGAGAAGCTGGAGCGCAACCTCGGCGGCATCCGCAACATGGAGCGTCTCCCCGACGCGGTGTTCGTCTTCGACACCAAGACCGAGGACATCGCCGTGACCGAGGCCAACAAGCTCGGCCTGCCGATCGTCGCCGTCGTCGACACCAACTGTGACCCCGACATCATCACGTACGTCATTCCGGGCAACGACGACGCCATCCGTTCCGCCAACCTCATGGCCCGCGTCATCAGTGACGCGGTGCAGGAGGGGCGCTTCATCGCCTCGCGCACCCGTGGCACCGCGTCGCCCGACGTCGTGACCCCGGTCGAGCGTTCGGCCGAGGAGCAGGAGGCCCATGCGGAGGCGCAGGCCGAGGCCCGTCGTCAGGCCGCCGAGGCCGCCGCCGCCCGCGAGGCGCGCATCGCCGCCGAGCGTTCGAACACCACCGACGCCGCCCCCGAGGAGGCCTGACATGGCGGACTTCACCGCGAAGGACGTACAGAACCTGCGTCAGATCACTGGCGCCGGGATGATGGATGCCAAGAAGGCGCTGACCGAGAATGACGGCGATTTCGAGGCGGCCAAGCAATGGCTGCGCGAGAAGGGCCTGGCCAAGGTGGCCAAGCTGGGCGACCGCGAGAACGCACAGGGCTCGGTGTGCGCCGTGGTCGACGGTCAGGTCGGCGCCATCGTGCAACTCAAGTCCGAGACCGACTTCTCGGCCAAGGCCGACGACTTCACCTCGCTGGTCGAGGCGATGACCGAACTCGTCGTGACCAAGGGCCCGGATGCACTGTCGGAACTGTCCGATGAACTCGATGCGCTCAAGATCTCCAAGAAGGAGAACATCGAACTGGGCACGGTCGTGCGGTTCGACGCCCCGGCCGGGAACGTCCTCGACTCCTACCTGCACATTCAGGACGGACGCGGCGTCAACGCCGTGCTCGTCGAACTGGAGGGTGGCTCGAAGGAGATCGCCCACGACATCGCCGTGCACATCGCCTTCGCCAAGCCGACCTACCTCGGCCGTGACGAGGTGCCGGCGGCCGACGTCGAGCGCGAGCGTCAGGCGCTGCTGGACATCACCAAGGCCGAGGGCAAGCCCGAACAGGCGTGGCCGAAGATCGTCGAGGGGCGCCTGAACGGCTGGTACAAGGAACAGGTGCTGCTCGAGCAGAACTTCGTGCGTGACGACAAGAAGTCGATAACCGACGTGCTCGCCGGGGCCACGTTGGTCCGCTACGCACAGGTCTACATCGGGGCCTGATGGCGAAGGCGACCGCCCGCTGGTCGCGGGTCCTGCTGAAGGTCTCGGGCGAGGCCTTCGCCGGTGATGCCGGGTACGGCATCGACGGCTCCGTGGTGCAGCGGATCGCCAACGACATCGCCGCCGTGCGGGCCGATCACGACATCGAGATGGCCATCGTCGTCGGTGGCGGCAACATCTGGCGTGGCATGAGCGGCGCCGGTGCCGGCATGGATCGGGCCCAGGCCGACTACATGGGGATGCTGGCCACAGTCATCAACGCGCTGGCCCTGCAGGACACCCTCGAGCAGTTGGGCCAGCCCACCCGCGTCCAGTCGGCCATCCAGATGGCGCAGGTGGCGGAGCCCTACATCCGCCGTCGGGCGGTTCGGCACCTCGAGAAGGGACGGGTCGTGATCTTCGCCGCCGGCACCGGCAACCCGTTCTTCACCACCGACACCACCGCCGCGCTGCGGGCGGTGGAGATCGAGGCCGGTGTGCTGCTCAAGGGCACCCATTCGGGCACCGACGGCATCTACACCGCCGATCCCCGCAAGGATCCCTCCGCCACCAAGCTCGACGAGGTCTCCTACCTCGACGTGCTCAATCAGGGCCTCAAGGCGATGGATTCCACGGCGATCACGTTGTGCATGGACAACGCCCTCCCCATCGTGATGTTCGACCTGACCGGCGACGGGAACCTCCGCGCCCTGCTGGAGGGCGGCACGGTCGGTACCCTCGTACGGTGAGCGGGTCCCCGCCCACCCGACGCTGGAGACGACGATGACGAGCGAGATGGCCGATCTCATCCTCGAGGACGCCACCGAACGCATGAAGAAGGCCGTCGCCCATGCCCGCAGTGACTTCGCCTCCATCCGCACCGGCCGGGCGGCGCCGGCTCTCGTGGAGAAGATCCCCGTCGACTACTACGGCTCGGAGGTCCCCCTCCAGCAGATCGCCGGCTTCAACGTGCCCGAGGCCCGGCAGTTGCTCATCACGCCCTACGACAAGGGGGCCATCGGCGCCATCGAGAAGGCGTTGCAGCAGTCCGATCTCGGGCTCAATCCCTCCAACGACGGTGTGTCGATCCGGCTCACGTTCCCCCCGCTCACCCAGGAGCGCCGCAAGCAACTGGTGAAGGTCGTGAAGCAGATGGCCGAGGACGGGAAGATCGCACTGCGCAACCAGCGCCGTCAGGGTCGGCAGGAGTTGGACGCGCTGGCCAAGGACGGCGACCTGTCCAAGGACGAACTCGAGCGGGCCGAGAAGGAACTCGACCGCATCATCCATGTGCACGAGGCGGAGATCACCGAGTCGTTGGCGGCCAAGGAACGCGAGTTGCTGGAGGACTGATGGCCGACGACGACAACGATCCATTCCGCATCGTCACGGCCGAGGACCTGTCCGGTGGCGACTCGCCCCCACCGCCGCCGCCCGTCATCGATCTCGGCCCGGCCTCGGGCGAGGTCGACCTCCCGCACTGGACGGAACCTCCCACCGGGCAGATCCCGGCCGTGGTGGCCGGGGATTCGTCCGATGCCGATCGTGCGTCGATGACCGCGACACCGCGGTGGCGCGGTGAGCACGACGCCGCCGACCACGTCGACCTCCTCTCCGACCTCTTGAACGACGAGCCCTCGGCGCCCGTGGCCGAGCGTCTCGATCCCCGCGGTCGCGCCCGGCGGGCAGCCGAGGGAGCGACCGGCGCCGCGGGCCGAAACGTCCCCGTCGCCGTCGGCGTGGGACTGGCGCTCGCCATCGGCGCACTGGTGATCTTCAAGCTCGGTCCGGCCCCCACCGTCGTGCTCGCCACCGTCGTGCTCGGGTTGGCCGGCTACGAGTACTTCGGTGCCGTCCAACGCAGCGGATTCCGGCCGGCCACCCTTCTCGGTCTGGCCGCCGTCGTCGGTCTGCCCCTGGCCACCTACTGGAAGGGCGAGGCGGCGATCCCGGCCATCGTCTTCCTCGTGTTCCTCTCCGGGATCGTGTGGTTCCTGACCGGGAACGGCACCCGTGGTCGGCCCACCGCCAATCTCGGCATCACGTTGCTCGGGGTCGTGTGGATCGGCGTGCTCGGGAGCTTCGCCGGCCTCGTCCTCGCCATCCCCGGACAGGGTGTGAGCATCCTGTTGTTGGCCGTCGTGGCCACCGTGGGCAACGACGTCGGTGGGTTCTTCTTCGGTCGGGCCATGGGTCGGAGTCCTCTCACGACCGTCTCGCCCAACAAGACCGTCGAGGGTCTCATCGGCGGGATGGCGTCGACGGTGTTCCTCGTCTTCGTGGTCGCGGTGCCGTTCGGGGTCGGGCCTTTCGGCGCGGGCAAGGCCCTCCTGCTCGCCATCGCGTTGGCGGTGGTGGCGCCGCTGGGTGATCTGGCCGAGTCGTTGTTCAAGCGCGATCTCGGCCTGAAGGACTTCGGATCGTTGCTGCCCCAGCACGGCGGCATCCTCGACCGGTTCGACGGTCTGCTGTTCGCTCTCCCCACCGCGTACTACGTCGCTCGGGTGCTCTCGTTCGGATGACCCGAGGGCCACACGGCGACGCCCGTCGGTAGGCTCGCCCCATGGCTCGCACCCGTGTCGCCCTCGCCGGTTCCACCGGCTCGATCGGCACCCAGGCGCTCGAGGTGCTGGAGGCCGAACCCGGGCGGTTCGAACTGGTCGCCATCGGAGCCACCGGTCGGGATCCCGCCGCCCTCGTGGCCCAGGCCCACCGTCACCGCCCGGCCGTGGTGGCGGTCACCGATCCGGCCGCGGCGTCGACCGTGGCCGAGTCCCTCGCTGGGACGGGCGTCGAGGTGCGCGCCGGAACCGAGGCCATGGCTTCTCTGGCCGAACTCGCCGATGTGGTCGTGAACGGTGTCGTCGGGTTCGCCGGACTGGACGTGACCCTGGCGACCCTCGATGCCGGGCGTCGTCTAGCGCTGGCCAACAAGGAATCGCTCATCGCCGCCGGCCCGGTCGTGCAGGCCTCCCGGCGGACTCCCGGGGCCGAGTTGGTGCCGGTCGATTCGGAACACGGGGCTATCCATCAGTGCCTGCGCGCGAGCGCTGACCATCGCAGCGTGGCCCGCCTGTTGCTCACGGCCAGTGGTGGTCCGTTCCGCGGGCGATCGATCGACGAGCTGGCCTCGGTCACCATCGCCGACGCCCTCGCCCATCCCACGTGGAGCATGGGCCCGAAGATCACCGTCGATTCGTCGACGCTCATGAACAAGGGACTCGAGGTGATCGAGGCCCACGAGTTGTTCGGGACGCCGGCCGGCGACGCCGGCCACGGGATCGGCTTCGACCGGATCGAGGTGGTCGTGCACCCGCAATCGATCGTGCACTCGATGGTGGAGTTCACCGATGCCTCGACCATCGCCCAGTTGTCGAACCCCGACATGCGACTGCCGATCGGTTACGCGCTGGCGTGGCCCGAGCGCATCGCCACTCCGTTCGGGCGCATCGACTGGTCGACGCTGGGACGACTCGACTTCGAACCCCCGGATCTCGGGGCCTTCGCCTGTCTCGGTCTGGCCTACGCCGCCGGTCGCGCCGGTGGGACGGTGCCCGCCTGGTTGAACGCGGCGAACGAGGTGGCGGTGGCCGCCTTCCTCGACGGGCGCATCGCGTGGTGCGACATCCCCTCGGTCATCGAATCGACGGTGGCGGCCCATGACGGTGCACCGGCCACCGATGCCGCCGCCATCGTCGAGGCCGATGCCTCCGCCCGCCGCGTGGCGTCCGCACTGCTCAATCGTTCGGTGGCCGTGCGATGACCGGGACGATCCCCTCGCCGGGGGAGCAGCGCGACCGCGATCTCCCCGAGCGTTCCGAGGATCCCGCCCGGTCCGAGAAC
>VERC01000149.1 GCA_018882825.1 Acidimicrobiia bacterium
CGGCCCCCTCGGGCAGGCGGGTGTCGAGCAGGCCGCCGGCGATGGACTCGGCGGCGGTCCCGACGTCCAGCAGCGGAGCGAAGACCCGACGGCTGGCCCAGTACCCGAGGAGCGCGCCGGCCACGGTGGTGGCGGCTGCCGCGGCGAAGAGGGCGAAGGCCAGACCGTCGAGGGTGTCCTGCAGGTCGGCCAGCGGGACGCTCTCGTAGTAGGTGGCGCCGAGATCGGACAACGGGACGCCGATGACGAGTTGCACCGAGCCGTCGATCCGGGTCCGCATGCGGGCCGACTGCCCGGAGTCGACCAACGACACGATCGAGGGCGGGAGGTCGGAACTGGCGAAGGCGAGGGGGTTCGTCGAGTACCACTGCCCCTTGAACCACAGGAGCGAGTTGGCGGCGTTGGGGTGGGGTAGCGAGTTGAGGTCGCGTTCCACCATTGCCGGCGTGAGATCGGCCGGAAGTTCGATCGCCAGTCGGTCGGCGTTGTCGATGGTCCGACTCACCGCCGTCTCGTCGCGCTGGTCGAGCAGGTTCTGTCGAGTCAGCGCATAGGTGATGAAGGCGAGTGACACCGACAACAGCAGTGCGCCGAGGGCGAAGGTGAGGGTGAGTCGCCAGCGCAGGCCGATGCGACGGCGCACGGGGGCGATGATCCGGGCCCGACGCCGTGGTCGGGTGCGCGCCACGATGGGCTTGGTCACTGCTGCAGCTTGTAGCCGAGACCGCGCACGGTGAGAACGTGGCGCGGATTCGCCGGATCGACCTCGACCTTCATGCGCAATCGTCGGACGTGCACGTCGACCAGACGACCGTCACCGAAGTACCCGTGTCCCCACACGCGTTCGAGCAGTGTCTCCCGACTGAGGACGCGTCCGGGAGCCGAGGCCAGTTCGACGAGCAGTCGGAATTCGGTCTTGGTCAGGTGCACTTCGTCGTCGTTGCGCAGCACCACGCCGGCATCGGGGATGATCTCCAGGTCGCCGAATCGGAGATGGCTGGGGGCGAGGTCGACGGTGCGGGCCCGGCGCAGCAGCGCACGGATGCGGGCCGACAACTCCTTGGGGGCGAAAGGTTTGGTGAGGTAGTCGTCGGCCCCGGCCTCGAGTCCGGCGACGACGTCGTGCGTGTCGGCGCGGGCCGTGACCATCACGATGGGGACGTCACTGGCCCGCCGGATGGCACGACACACCTCGAATCCGTCGATGCCCGGGAGCATGATGTCGATGAGCACCACATCGGCCGGATCGCGGGTGAACGCCTGGAGGGCGTCCTCGCCGGTCTCGGCCTCCTCGACGATCCAGCCCTCGTCCTCGAGCGCCAGTCGCACCGCGGTCCGGATGCGTTCGTCGTCCTCGACGGCGAGGATGCGGGTGCCCATCCCCCTACTCTTCCACGCCCGACCCGTTCTCCGGCGCGGGGCCCGGGCGGCGGGTGATGCCGGGTCGGCTCAGGAGTGACGGGCCCCGGCGCCATCGAGGAGTGCGCGCAGCGGTTCGAACAGGGCCGGCGGAGCGGCCAGGCAGAAGTCGAACACGGGTGGTCCTCCGTCGAGGTCACCCACGAGGGCGCCGGCCTCGGTGGCGATGAGGGCGCCGGCGGCGTGGTCCCAGGGTTGCAGCCCTCGTTCGAAGTAGGCGTCCACCCGACCGCAGGCCACCGAACACAGGTCGACCGACGCCGCTCCCATGCGCCGCAGGTCGCGGACCCGGGGCAGCACCTCCTGCAGCACGCCCGCCTGGCGTCGCCGTCGCTCGGGTTCGTAGGAGAAGCCGGTGGCCACGAGCGCACGGGCCAGATCGGTCTCGGTCGAGGCGTGCATCGGTTCACCGTTGCGTCGGGCACCGTCCCCGCGCACGGCGGTGAACACCTCGGCGTGGAGTGGGTCGTGGACAACGCCGATCTCGATCACACCGTCGACCTCGGCGGCGATGGACACGGCGAACCCGGCATGCCCGTAGAGGTAGTTCGTCGTCCCGTCGATGGGATCGATGATCCACCGCACACCGCTGGTGCCGGTTCGGTCGGTGCCCTCCTCGCCGAGCACCGCATCGTCGGGCCGGGCGTCGAGGAGCGACGACAGGATGAGTTCCTCCGAAGCACGGTCCATCTCGGTGACCATGTCGGTGCCGGTGGTCTTCGTGTCCACCAGCGTGCGCGCCCTCGACAGTCCGTCGACGATCAGGGCCGATGCCCGAGCAGCCGTGGTCGTGGCCAGGTGGAGGAGTTCAGCGGCGAGTCGGGCCTCGGTCATCGGACGCGCGGCACGCGCCGTGCGCCACCGGCAGCCTTGGCCGCTGCGGCCCGGGCCTCCTCACGGGCCTGGATCGTGCGCCATTCGCCCATCGCCCGCAGCGTCAGCACCACGACGACCGCAGTCCCCACGGCGGCGGCGGCTGCACCGACCAGTGCTCCGAGGCCGGCCCACACCGAGGCGTCCCCGCTCACCTGCAGATCGACGAAGGCGTAGCCGATGAATCCGCCGGCGACACCGCCGATGAGGATGGCGATCACCGAGAGCACCCGGGCGCCGACCGAGGGGAGTGCCGTCGGCGGGGTGGCCGAAACGGGGGAGGGGGAGGTGGGTTCCGTCACGACGTCCATGGTACGGGTCGGACGATCGTCCGCTGCTCGCGTCGACCCGTAGTGTTGGGGGGGTGAAGCCGCTCATCGTGCTGCCGACCTACAACGAGGCGGAGAACATCGTGGAGGTCCTGGAGCGGATCGCCGAGGCCGTGCCGGCCGCCGACGTGCTCGTGGTCGATGACGGCAGTCCCGACGGCACCGCCGACATCGCCGAGCGCTGGGGGGCGCAGAACGGTGGGCAGGTCACGCTGCTGCGCCGGGGCGCGAAGGCGGGGCTCGGTTCGGCCTACCGCGCCGGCTTCGCCTACGGCATCGCCCACGGCTACGACTCCCTCATCGAGATGGACTCCGACCTCCAGCACGATCCGGCGGCACTCCCGTCGCTCATCAGTGCCGTGGAGGCCGGTGCCGATCTCGCCATCGGGTCCCGGTACGTGCCGGGAGGCCACATCCCCGACTGGCCCAAGCACCGTGAGTGGTTGTCGCGGGGCGGGAACCGCTACGCCTCGGTGGTGTTGCGACTGCAGGTGCGCGATGCCACTGCCGGGTTCCGCTGCTACCTCGCGTCCACCCTGTCCCGGATCGACCTCGAACGGATCACCGCCGACGGCTACGGATTCCAGATCGAGATGGCCTACAACGTCGCCCGTCTCGGTGGTCGCATCGTCGAGGTGCCCATCACCTTCAACGACCGCGAGCGGGGGACATCGAAGATGTCGTCGCGCATCGTGATCGAGGCCCTGCTGCTCGTGACGTGGTGGGCGATCCGTGATCGCATCCTGCGGCGGCCGATGCGGGCACGTCTGGACTGATGCGCGACTGGCTCGTCGCCGGCGCCCTGTTGGAGGGGCCCGAGGGCCTGTTGCTCGTGTGCAACCGGCGACGCGACGGTTCGGTGGACTGGAGTCCTCCCGGTGGCGTGATCGACGAGGGCGAGACGGTGCTCGAGGGTCTGTCGCGAGAGGTGCACGAGGAGACGGGCCTTCTCGTCACCGGGTGGGAGCGGAAGGTCTACGAGATCGAGGCCCATGCCCCGGACATGGGATGGACCCTGCGGGTCGAGGCGTGGTTGGCATCCGGATGGGATGGCCACGTGCGCTTCGACGACCCCGACGGGATCGTCGAAGCCGCAGCATGGGTCGATCGCGACACCTGCGGACGTCGTCTCGGTGACGGGCCGCCATGGGTGGCGGAGCCGGTGCTGGCGTGGATGCTCGATCGGTGGTCGGAGCCGCGCCGATTCGCCTACCGGATCGACGGCGACCAGCGCGGCTCGATGCTGGTCACGCGGGTGTGAACCGGACGGCCAGCATCCTCCATGTCGACATGGACGCGTTCTTCGTGTCCGTGGAACTGCTCGATCACCCGGAGTTGCGCGGACGCCCGGTGGTGGTGGGCGGCAGCGGTGATTGGGGCGTGGTGGCCGCCGCCTCCTACGAGGCGCGCGCCTACGGAATCCACTCGGCCATGCCGTCGGCCCGGGCCCGTCGGCTGTGTCCCGACGCAGTGTTCGTGCACGGTCGCCATGACCGCTACGCCGAGGTGAGCCGACGGGTGATGGCGATCTTCCGCGACGTCACGCCGCTGGTCGAGCCGCTCTCGCTCGACGAGGCGTTCCTCGACGTGTCCGGCGCCGTCACGATGGCCGGTCCGCCCCCGGGGATCGCCGCCCGACTGCGCGCCCGCGTGCTCGACGAGGAGGGTCTCACCTGTTCGGTCGGCGTGGCCGCCACCAAGTTCGTGGCCAAGTTGGCCTCGGAGGCCGCCAAACCGCGTGCCACCGTCGACGGCCCCGCCTTCGGGTCGGGTGTGTTCGTGGTCGAACCCGACGAGACCCTCGCCTTCCTGCGGCCCCTGCCCGTCGGAGCGCTGTGGGGTGTCGGCCCGGCCACGCTGGCGAAGTTGCAGCGGATGGGTGTGCTCACCGTCGCCGACCTCGCCGATCTCCCCGTCGGGAACATCGCTGCGGCCATCGGTCGCTCCCATGCCGAACATCTGCACGCGTTGGCCAACGGCCGCGACGAGCGGACGGTGGAACCGGCGAGGGGCACCAGGTCGATCGGCCACGAGGAGACCTTCGCCCGGGACCGATTCGACCGATCGGATCTGGAGCGCGAACTGGTGGCCTTCGCCGACGCCGTCGCCGGTCGGTTGCGCGACGCCGGACTGGCCGGTCGGACGGTGCACCTCAAGGTGCGGTTCGGTGACTTCGCCACCATCACGCGCTCGATGACACTGTCCGAACCCGTCGATGATTCCCGCACCCTGGCCGGGACGGGTCGGCGACTGCTCGACCAGGTCGACCTCGCCCCGGGGGTGCGCCTGCTCGGACTGTCGGTGAGCGGCCTGTCGCCGCCGTCGGGCCGTCAACTCACACTCGACGACAGCGACGGGGGCGGTTGGCTCGAGGTGGCCGATGCCGTCGACGAGATCCGGGACCGATTCGGATCGGAGGCCATCGGACCCGCGGTCACCATGGTCCCGGGCGGGCCGCAGCCGAAGCGGCGGGGATCGGCCCAGTGGGGTCCCGCCGCCCCCGATGGCCCCGGTGCACCGACCGGGTGAGGCGGTGCCGTTGTGATCGGCCGGTGCGCGTGGGAGACTGTCGAGGCCCCACCGAACCAGAGGTCGTCACCGTGCCGCTTTCCGAGGACGAACAGCGCATCCTCAGCGAGATCGAGCAGCAGCTCTACCAGTCCGACCCCGGGCTGGCCCGCGACATCGCCGACACCACCGTCTACACGGCTGCCTACCGGGGGCTCAAGTGGGCGGCGTTCGGATTCGTCGTCGGTCTCGTGGCCATGGTGCTGCTGCTGGGCGTGTCCTTCCTCCTCGCCTTCGGTGGCTTCCTCGTCATGTTGATCTCGGCTCTCGCCTTCGAGCGCAACGCGCGCCGGCTGGGCAAGGTCGGCATGCAGCAGGTGGCGCAGTCGTCCAAGGTCGCCGGCCTGCGCGATGCCATGGGCTCGACCCGGTCGCGGCTCAAGGAGCGTCTGCAGCGCGAGGAAGAGGACTGAGTCCCTCCGACGCAGTCGCCCTCGCCGTCGACATCGGCGGCACCAAGCTCGAGGTGGGGATCGTCGACCGCTCCGGTGCGATCGTCGCCCGTCGTCGTGCCGACACACCCTCCGGCGCTGACGGCGAGGCACTGTTCGCGTCCCTGGCGGCGCTCATCGTCGACGTACGTCTCGGTGTCGCTTCGGAACCGGTCGTGTGCGGCGTCGGCACCGGAGGCCCGATGACGGCCGGTGGCGTGACGGTGTCGCCGCTCAACATCCCGGCGTGGCGCAGCTTCGCGTTGCGCGATCGGTTGCGCGACCTCACCGATCTGCCCACGTTCGTCGACAACGATGCCAAGGCGTTGGCGTTGGGTGAGGGTTGGGTGGGCGCCGCCCGCGGTCGACGCGACTTCCTCGGCATGGTCGTGTCCACCGGTATCGGTGGCGGGATCGTGCTCGATGGGCGTCTGCTCGACGGGGCCGACGGCAACGCCGGTCACATCGGACACATGTGCGTCGAGCCGGATGGTCGACCGTGCGTGTGTGGCG
>VERC01000150.1 GCA_018882825.1 Acidimicrobiia bacterium
GGTGTCGACCGCCGCTGTGGCTGCCGTGGCACTCGGCTGTTCGGTGACCGTCCGGTCCACCACCGAGGTCACTTCCTCGTCGACGGTGGCGCCATCGGTGACGAGTTCGTCGACCACCACCTCGGTGGTGCCCTCGACCACGACGCTGCCCATGGCTCCTCTGCCGGCGCCTGCGCCGGCCCCGGCTCCCGCACCGGCTCCGACCTCGTCACGGGATCGACTCGCCGTCCTCGCCGTCGACGATCGACCGAGTCCGGCCGGGGTCTATCGCCGGGAGGACTGGCCCCACTGGTCCGATACCGACGGCAATGGCTGCGACGCGCGGCAGGACGCGCTCGTCACCTGGTCGACGTCGCCGGCGACGGTGAACCGCGCCGGTGGTTGTCGGGTGGTGGCCGGCTGGTGGGTCTCGCCCTATGACGGACGGACGACCAACAACCCATCGGACTTCGACGTCGATCACCTCGTCCCGCTCGAGAACGCCTTCGAGTCCGGTGGATGGCGCTGGACCGCAGGTCAGCGGCGCGCCTTCGCCAACGATCAACGCGGGCTGGTCCCCACCTCGGCATCGTCGAACCGTTCGAAGGGTTCCCGCACTCCCGACGAGTGGCGACCCGCCGACCGATCGTCATGGTGCGCGTATGCCGGAGGATGGGTGGCCGTGAAGCAGCAGTGGTCGCTCACCGTCACCACCCGTGAGCGTGATGCACTCGGTCAGATGCTCGACACCTGCACGTTGGTCTCTCCGGTGTGGCCCGAGCGCAACTGAGGACTCAGCGACGACCGGGAAGGCCGTAGAACACCCGCTCCACCACGGCCCGAGCCCGACGCGTCACACGCCGATAGTGCTCGCGCAACGCACCCGGTGTGGTGTCCATCGCCCGGGCCAACCACAGCAGTGATTCGGGTTGGGTGGGGAGTGAATCCCCCGGGCCGCTGTTGACGAGGAACCATCGATTGCGGACCTGTTCGCAGAACTCGTAGGACTCGGCGAGGACTGCGGCATCGTCGCCGTCGAGCGCGCCGTGTCTGGCCAGCGACGCAATGGCGTCGAGCGTGCCGGTGGCGCGCACGCCGGCCTGCAACTGGAGCAACTGCGCCGTGAACTCGATGTCGGACAATGAACCGCGGCCGAGTTTCAGGTGGAAGTCGGGATCCTCGCCGATGGGGATCCGTTCGCTCTCGATACGGGCCTTCATCCGACGGATGTCGCGGACCTCCTCCTGCGACAGGCCGGGTTCCCAGATCGGCGCGGACAGGGTCTCGAGGAGTTCGGTTCCGAGGTCGGCGTCGCCGGCCACGACCCGGGCTCGGGTCATGGCCTGGCGTTCCCAGGTCAGGGCCTGTCCCCGCCAGTAGGTCGACCACGAGTCGAGACTGCGCGACAGCGGTCCGTTCTTCCCCTCGGGTCGGAGGTCGGCATCGATCTCGTAGAGGCGTGTCGCCGGGGTGGTGCCGGCGACCATACGCATCAGCGACTGTGCCACCCGGCGCGCCTCGTCGATGTCGACGGCCTTCGTGCCGCGGTGGACGAAGGCGAGGTCGAGGTCGCTGGCGTAGGCGAGTTCGGAGCCACCGAAGCGCCCGAGTCCGATCACGGCGAACTCGACCTGCGGTTCGATGGCGACGAGCGCGGAGCGCAGGGTGGCCTCGGCCAGTGCGGTGAGGTCGCGGCCGACCTGTCGCACATCGGCTGCGCCGGAGATGTCGCGTGCTCCGATACCGAGGAGATTGCGCTGCTGCCATCGACGCAGCGACGACTGACGTTCGGCGTCGCCCTCGCGCAGTCGCAACGAGGTCGACGCCCGGTCGACGAGGACCTCGACCGGCTGGGTGACGAGTCGTTCCGGATCGTCGAGACGGGCGACGAGATCGGGATTGGCGGCGACGATGTCGCCGAGCAACCGGCTCGTGCCGGCCAGTGTGCACAGCGCCCGCGCCGCCGCCGGGGAGTCCCGGAACGTCTCGGCGATCTGGCGCGACGCTCGCGGTCCGGTGAGGAGATTGCGCACCTGGAGCAGACCGAGATCGGGATCAGGGGATGTCGACAGCCAGTCGAGCAGGAGGGGGAGCAACTGCAACATCAGACGGCTGGAGCGACTCAGACCGCGGGTGAGATCACCCATCGCCGCCTGGGTCCGCACCGCATCGATGAAACCGAACGCCTGCAGGCGGGCCGTCGTCGCCTCCGGACCGAGCAGGGTGTCGGCGGAACTGGTGGCCGCGAACGCCTCGAGCAGGGGACGGAAGTAGACGCGTTCATGGATCGACCGCACGGTGGCCTGGGTCGCACGCAGATCACGCAGCAACTGTTCGGCCGCGGTTCCCTCGGGGGCATCGCGCAGTCCCATCACACGGGCGAGATGATCGAGCTGTCGCTCGTCGTTCGGAACCGTGTGCACCTGCTGCTCATCGACCAGCTGCAGTCGGTGCTCGACCGTGCGCAGCAGCCGATAGGCCGAGGCCATGTGCTCGCCATCGCTCTCGTCGATGTAGCCCTCGCGGGCCATCTCGGCGAGCACGGTCAGCGTGGTGGCCCCACGGAGGTCGGGATCCAGGTGTCCATGCACGAGTTGCAACAACTGCACGGTGAACTCGATGTCGCGGATCCCGCCCGGACCGCGTTTGATCTCCCGTGAGTCCACGCCACGGCGTGCCACCTCGGCCTCGGCCCTCGCCTTCATGGCGCGTAGTGAACGCAGGGCATCGGCGTCGAACGGTCGGGCCCACAGCGCTCGCTGGGCCGCTTCCAACCAGCGGTCACCGAGGTCGGTGTCACCGGCCACCGGACGGGCCTTGAGCAGGGCCTGGAACTCCCATGGCTCGGCCCATGACCGCCAGTACGACTCATAGGACTCCGTCGACCGGACCAGCGGACCGTTCCGACCCTCGGGTCGCAGGTTGGCGTCCATGCGGAAGCACCGGCGGGCCACGTCCATGATCGCCCGGGCCCGACGCTCGAGGACTCGGGTCGATCCCTCACCCACGAACATCGCGTCGATGTCGCTCGAGTAGTTCAGTTCCTCGCCTGCCAGCTTGCCCATGCCGATGACGGTGAGCGTGCCCTCGCCGTCCTCGGTGAGGCGGTGGGCATGGGCGAGCACCTGGCGACCGAGTCGGGCCAGCGCGTCACCCACCGTCTCGAGCGGGTCGAGCCCCACGAGATCGCGGGCCGCGATGCGAAGGAACTCGAGATCCCGCCATGCCACCAGTCGGTCGACATCGTCGATGTCGTCATCGGGTGGTCGATGTCCGGTGTCGGCGAGCACCCCGACCGACTCATGCGGTCGGGCCTCGATCACCCTGGTGAGGGAACGACTGGCGGCCACCACCGCGACGAGCGATGCCGCGATCGCGGGGTCCTCGGCGGTCCGGTCCAACGCATCGGGCGCCTCCTCGGCGAGGCGCGCCAGCGCCACCCGCACGTTCACCGGCGCGGCGGAGCGTTCGGCCAGTTCGTCGAGGACGGCGGGAAGAGGGTGGTCGGGCGCCACGGATTCGAGGCTAGTGATCGCACCTCGGCGCCGAGGCGGGTCCGCTCACCCCGACTCGGAGTCGGGCGTGTGGTCCGACGACCCGTAGTGTGCGGCCATGGCCGTGCTCAGGGTCGGACTGGCGCAACTCGATACCGTCGTCGGCGACATCGATGGCAACACCGAGCGCATCCTCGCCACCATGGCCCGGGCCGAGGGACTCGGTTGCGATCTGCTCGTGTTCCCCGAACTGGCCATCACCGGCTATCCCCCCGAGGACCTGCTGTTGCGCTCGGGATTCGTGGCCGATGCCCGCGCCGCCCTCGATCGGATCGTCTCGGCATCGGGTCGGTGCACCACGGTGGTGGGATTCCCCGAATCGGGAGTCGCCGACGGGCCCGGCGTCGCCGATCATCGCGAGGCGATCGTCGAGATCGCGCCCGTGGGTCGTCCGGTGCTGTTCAACGCTGCTGCGGTCTGCGCCGACGGCGTGTTGGCCGGTGTGTACCGCAAGCGCGAGTTGCCGAACTACTCCGTGTTCGACGAGGAGCGTTACTTCGTGGCCGGCGACGGGCCGCTACCGATGTTCAGACTCGGGGCGGTCCCGTTCGGTGTGTCGATCTGCGAGGACGCGTGGACCGCGGAGGGACCGATCGCCGACCTCGGTGCCGGGGGCGCCCGTCTGGTGGTGAACCTCAACGCGTCGCCGTTCAACGTGGGCAAGGCCGACCAGCGCGCCGCTGTCGTCGCTGCCCGGGCCCGCGAGGCCGACGCGGTGATCGTGTACGTGAACCAGGTCGGCGGTCAGGACGAACTGGTCTTCGACGGCGATTCGATGATCGTCGCCGCCGATGGCACGGTCCTGGCCCGAGCACCCCGATTCGTCGAGGACCTCCATGTCGTCGACCTCGAGATCGACGGAGCACCCGAGGACCGGACCGGACGTCCCGCCGTCGAGCAGCTCGGTGTCATCCCCACCCTTGATGCCGACGCCGAGGTGTGGCAGGCCCTCGTGCTCGCCACCGCCGACTTCGTCCGCAAGAACGGCTTCACCGATGTCGTCGTGGGACTCTCCGGCGGTGTCGATTCCGCGTTGGTGGCCGCCATCGCCGTCGACGCGCTCGGATCCGAGCACGTGCATGGTGTCCTGATGCCGTCGCGGTACTCGACCGAGCACTCGATCACCGACGCGGTGGCATTGGCCGACAACCTCGGTATCGAGCGACGGGTCATCCCCATCGAACCGGCCCATGCCGCCTTCATGGAGATGTTCGAGCCCTCCTTCGCCGGCCGCGACATCGGACTGGCCGAGGAGAACATGCAGAGTCGCGCCCGCGCCGTCGTGCTGATGGGTCTGTCGAACGCGTTCGGGTGGCTGTTGCTCAACACGGGGAACAAGTCGGAGTCTTCGGTCGGGTATTCGACGCTCTACGGCGACTCGGCCGGAGGGTTCGCCGTCATCCGTGACGTGTCGAAACTGCTGGTCTACCGGTTGTGTCGGTACCGCAACGCGGTCGCCGGACGCGATCTCGTGCCCGAATCGGTGCTGTCCAAGCCACCATCGGCGGAGCTGCGGCCTGATCAACGCGACGATCAGAGCCTCCCGCCGTACGAGGAACTCGACCCGATCCTCGAGTTGTACGTCGAGGGCGATCACTCGATCGACGAGATCATCGCTGCAGGACACGATCCTGCGGTCGTGCACCGGATCGTGTCCCTCGTCGATCTCGCCGAGTACAAGCGTCGACAGTCGCCGCCCGGGCCGAGGATCACCACGAAGTCGTTCGGCAAGGATCGGCGCCTGCCCATCGTCAACCGGTACCGACGCGACGGCGGTCGGTAGCCTGCGCCGATGGGTCCGGGTGCAGCGGCAGCGATCGAGTGGATGGCGGCGCTGTGCCGGGCCGAGCAACTGGTGTTCGCGCTGCTCGGGGACGGCGCCACGCGCCACCCGTCGCCGGTGGCCTCGGTGCCGGCGGTGACGGTGGCCGATCGGGCCGGACACCGGGCCCGACTCTGGTACGAGGCGATGGACACCGACGATCCCGACACCCTCCTGCGTCCGTCGGACGCCGACTGGCGGGTGTGGGACCGCGTCCGGGCCCTCGTCGTCGATGACCTCACCCTCCTCGTCGTCGTGGCCGACGGACTTCTTCCTTGTCTGCGTCGAGCGTTGATCGCCCATGACGCCGGTGCCGGAGCCGCCAACGGTGTGGAGCGGTCGCTGGCCGAGCTCGACGCCGATCGGGAGGCGCTCGTCGATGCCCGGGCCCGGGTCGGCGCCGATCCGGCCGATCGGGCCCGTGCCGACCATGCCGCGGCCGAGGTACGGGCCGAGGCCGAGCGGGTGGGCGACCGCCTCGATGATGCGGACGTTGGCCTGGTGCGGGATGAAGCAGGCGACCTGGTCGGAGCTCACGCCCGCGTCGGCGAGCACGCGCTCGCAGGAGGACGCCATGACGCGCACCGCGAGCTTGAAGACCTCCTTGCCGTTCATGCGCAGGTAGTGCTCGCCGGCCGCGACGGTCTCCGCGGTGGCGGGCTTGGCCGAGCCTCCGGCCGCGGCGTAGAGC
>VERC01000151.1 GCA_018882825.1 Acidimicrobiia bacterium
TCGTGACCCTGTTCGAGCCGCCCTGATGGAGAGGGCGTGATGCCCCGGCTCGGGTGACCGGCACACTCGACCGACCCACCCGACGGAGTTCATCGTGCAGTCGTTCCTCGACGCCATCAGAGAACGTGTCGTCATCTTCGACGGCGGCATGGGCACCTGTATCCAGACCAGCGGGGTGACCGCCGACGACTTCGGTGGCCCGGACCTCGAGGGGTGCAACGAGCTGCTCGTCGTCACCCGCCCCGACGTCATCGCCGGCGTCCACGCCGACTACCTGCGGGCCGGCGCCGATGTCATCGAGACCGACACCTTCGGCGCCTTCGGCGTGCCGTTGGGCGAGTACGGGATCGCCGACCGGGTCCACGAACTCAACCTCGCCGCCGCCCGACTGGCCCGCCAGGTGGCCGACGACTTCTCCACCCCGGATCGACGGAGGTGGGTGGCGGGATCGATCGGCCCCGGCACCCGGTTCCCGTCGCTCGGCCAGATCCGTTACGCCGAACTGCGCGACCTCTACGAGGAACAGAGCCGCGCCCTCATCGAGGGCGGCTGCGACCTGCTCATCATCGAGACGATGTTCGACCTGCTCACGGTGAAGGCGGCGATGGCCGGGGCCCGTCGCGCCATGCGCCATGAGGGCCGCGAGGTCCCGCTGCAGGTGCAGGTGACGATGGAGTTGACCGGCCGGATGCTCCCGGGCACCGAGATGGCCGCCGCCCTCGCCGCCATCGACCCGTTGCGCCCCGATGTCATCGGGATCAACTGCGCCACCGGTCCGGTGGAGATGGGTGAGCACCTGCGCCACCTCTCGGCCCACGCGCGCATGCCCATCTCGTGCATCCCCAACGCCGGCCTGCCCAGCGTGATCGACGGCCAGATGCACTACGACCTCTCCCCCGCCGAACTGGCCGACCATCACGTGCGGTTCATCACCGAACTCGGCGTCGGCATCGTCGGGGGCTGCTGCGGCACCACACCCGAACACATCGCCGCGGTCGTCGAGCGCTGCGCCGATCTCACGCCGCTGCGTCGGGAGCCGATCCACGAGGACGGCGCCACGTCGATCTACTCGATGGTGCCGTTCGATCAGGACACCTCGTTCATGATCATCGGCGAGCGCACCAACGCCAACGGCTCCAAGAAGTTCCGTGATGCCATGCTGGATGGCGACCTCGACACCTGTGTCCAGATGGCCAAGGACCAGGTGCGCGAGGGCGCCCACGTGCTCGACCTCTGTGTCGACTACGTCGGGCGCGACGGCACTGCCGACATGGACGAGTTGGCCAAACTGCTGGCCACCCAGTCGAGCGTGCCCATCGTGCTCGACTCCACCGAACCCGAGGTGCTCGAGGCCGGACTGGCCTGGCTCGGGGGTCGAGCCATCCTGAACTCGGCCAATCTCGAGGACGGTGAGGCCGAGGGCAGTCGACTCGACAGGGTGATGCGCCTCGCCAAGGAGTACGGCGCCGCGGTCATCTGTCTGCTCATCGACGAAGAGGGCCAGGCCCGGGACGTCGAATGGAAGATGCGCGTCGCCCATCGCATCCACGACCTGGCCGTGCACCGCTACGGACTGGAACCCGGCGACCTCATTTTCGACGCGTTGACGTTCCCGCTGTCGACCGGCGACGACGACCTGCGCGGCGACGCCATGGCCACGATCGAGGCCATCCGACGGATCAAGACCGAGCTGCCGGGGGTGTACACGACGCTCGGGGTCTCCAACGTGTCCTTCGGTCTCAAACCGGCGGCCCGGCACGTGCTCAACTCGGTGTTCCTGGCCGAGTGCGTCGAGGCCGGTCTCGATTCGGCCATCGTCCACGCGGCGCGGATCATGCCCCTCAACCGCATCCCCGACGAACAGCGCCAGGTCAGCCTCGACCTCATCCACGACCGGCGACGCGAGGGGTACGACCCGCTGGTGCGTCTGCTCGAGGTGTTCGCCGACGTGCAGACCACCACGGTCGAGCGCGAGGACCGCAGCGGCTGGACGATCGAACAGCGACTGTCGCAGCGCATCATCGACGGTGACCGCGACGGCATGGAGGACGACCTCGACGAGGCGATGGCCTCGGGTCTGGCCCCGTTGATCATCATCAACGACGTGCTGCTGGCCGGCATGAAGGTGGTCGGTGATCTCTTCGCCACCGGCGAGATGCAGTTGCCGTTCGTGCTCCAGTCGGCCGAGACGATGAAGGCGGCCGTGGCCCATCTCGAACCGCACATGGAACGCACCGAGGGCGACACCGGCAAGGGTCGGATCGTGCTGGCCACGGTGAAGGGCGACGTGCACGACATCGGCAAGAACCTCGTCGACATCATCCTCACCAACAACGGCTACGAGGTGGTGAACCTCGGGATCAAGATCTCGATCGCCGAGATGATCGAGAAGGCGATCGAGGTGAAGGCCGACGCCATCGGCATGAGCGGCCTGCTGGTGAAGTCCACGCTCATCATGCGCGAGAACCTCGAGGAGCTGAACGCCCGCGGTCTCGACCGCATCCCGGTGCTACTGGGCGGAGCGGCCCTGACCCGCTCGTACGTCGAGCGGGATCTGCGCGACGTGTACGAGGGTCGCCTGTTCTATGGCAAGGACGCCTTCGAGGGCCTGCGGGTCATGGACCGCCTCGGCGCCATCGCCAAGGGAACCGAACCCGACGATCCGGACTGGGGCCGGGTACCCAGCGAGAGCATCGTGCCCGCACGCTCCGGCACCGCCGAACCGATCATCGCCGTCGACCTCCCCGCCCGTTCACCCGAGGTCATCGGTGACAACGAGGTGTTCGTCCCCCCGTTCCTCGGCACCAAGATCGTGAAGGGCATCCCCCTCGACGACATCGCCGCCTATCTCAACGAGACGGCACTGTTCCGCAACCAGTGGCAGTTCCGACCCGAGACCGTCGACGGCGTCACCGAGACCGACGAGGAGTTCAAGACCCGGGTGCGGGCGTTGTTGCGAGAGCAGTTGGCCGAGGCCAAGGCCGACGACGTGCTCGTGCCCCAGGTCGTCTACGGGTACTTCGCCGTCAACGCCGACGGTGACGACCTGATCGTGTGGAGCGACGCCTCCCGCAGTGACGAGATCGCCCGGCTCCACTACCCGCGCCAGTCGTCCCCTCCCCATCTGTGCATCGCCGACTTCTTCCGACCGGTCGAGTCGGGCGAGGTCGACTACGCCGCATTCCACATCGTCACCATGGGCGAACGGGTGAGCGAACTCACGGCTCGACTCTTCTCCGAGGATCGCTATCAGGAGTACCTGCTGGTGCACGGTCTCGGCGTGGAGATGGCCGAGGCGCTGGCCGAGTACTGGCATCGGCGGATCCGCGAGGAATGGGGCTTCGCCGGCGACGACGGCCCGTCGCTCACCGGCTTGTTCCGCCAGCAGTACCGCGGTGGCCGCTATTCGTGGGGCTATCCGGCCTGTCCCGATCTGGAGGACAACGAGACCGTGGCCCGACTGCTCGATGCCGGCCGCATCGGCATCGAGGTGAACGAGGACACCGGGTTCCAGTGCCAACCCGAGCAGACCACCAGCGCCCTCATCTGCCACCACCCGCAGGCGAAGTACTTCGTCGCGCGTTAGGGAATGCCGGTCCCGCGACGCGAGTCGTCGGAGAGTCCGGCCCCTCACACCACCCTGATCCGGTGCACCTCGAGGGTGCGCTGGAACTCGGCATCGAGCTCGGCCCGAGAGCGGGGGGCGAGGAGCCCGATCCGCGTCAACTCCTCGAACACGACCGCCGATCGCCAGGTCAGTTCCTCGAGTCGTTCCATCGCGTCCCCCGTCAGGATCCGCTCCTCACCGGGGACCGATGACACGTTCTCGCGGGGAAGACCGGATGACGACACCTCGGGCGGCACGCCGACATCGGCGAGCAGGCGGGAGCCGGCGCCGTTCGTCCCGGTGGACCACACCGCACCGGCCAGACGCGGGCGCACCACCCGGAGCTCGCGGCGCGTCGCTCGCCGAAAGCGCGCCGGGTCGGACTCGAGTTCGACATCGGGCGACGCCATGGACGGCCGCAGCATGCGGACCTCGAAGTTGTCGATCTCGCCCGAGAACGCAGGCGCCCTCAGGAACTCGCCGAACGACCCTTCGGGCCCGAGCAACCCGCGTTCATGCGGGTTCGCGCGCGCGTGCTCGAATCGGGACACCAGTCGACTCCGTGGCTCCCGGACCAGGACCCAGCAGCGATCGACGCCGGCGTCCAGGAAGGTCCGCATCGTGAGGTGCCCCATGACCACACCCTGCTGTTCGCGGGCGACCCGCAGCTCCTCGATCGAGTAGGTCGCCGGGCTCATCCCCGGGCGCCGGACGAGCGCTGCTCCATGACCGTCGAGGTACGGATCGTGATAACGCTCGGTCCACGTCAGTACACCGAGATCGAGCAACGACCTTCTCAGCGAGGTCCCGGCGGACTTGGGGACATGGATTATCCCGACACCGGTGTGGGAAGGCCGACGCCTCACGACAGCAGCGCGCGGGCCACGAGGTCGGTGCCGAAGGCGGTGAGGATCGCCAGGTAGAGCAGTCCCGTGGCCGCCATCACCGCCGAGTACGCGCGCTCACGCAGCGCCAATCGGGTGGTGATCAGCAGTCCCACGGTGGTGACGGCACACATGACCCAGAACCACGTGAGCAACCCGTTGTAGCCGTCGTCGATCGATCCGTTGACCGCCGAGACCATGCCGGTGGGCACCAACAGGAGCACGACCTCCGGGATCCACAACCAGGTGCACCACGCCACCATCTCCAGCAGGGCACCGCGGGCGAGTCCCGGCTGCACGAGGTACCAGTGCCCGAGGAGCATGGCATCGGTGATGGCGCCCAGGAACGCGGCACCGACCAGGAACCGGGCCACCGCCAACCAGTGCGGTCCGCCGGCCTGGAGGGCGGCCGCCACGACGCCGATCACACCCACCATGGGGGCGACGAGATCGAGGCGGGGATCGAACTCCCTGACTTCCGAGTCCTTGACCGCCGCCGTGCGGTCGATCCCGGTCATCGCCGCCACTCGCTCGGTGCGGGCCTCGGCCAGGGCCACCTGCCCCGCGACACCGGCGCGACGTCGGACGATCGACGACACGAGGGCCACGCCGGCGGCGACGGCGACACCGATCGAAGCGAGGTCGCGCACGATCAACGGCTCGATCACGCGCAGACCGATCCACGCCGCACCGGCCGCCATCACCAGGTACGTGGCCCGCATCAGCCACCCGTAACCGAGCGAGACCTCCCGGCGACGGGTCGTGATCCACAGGAAGAACAGACCGCCGGTCGCCCACTGGAGCAGGACCGACGACGCGTCGAAGTCGATCACGCGTCGACCACCACCAGATCGCGGTCGGCCGTGGTGATCGACTCGGCGCCGTCGGCGGTGACGACCACGATGTCCTCGAGGCGGAATCCGAAGTCGCCGGGCAGGTAGATGCCGGGTTCGACCGAGTACGCGTGCCCCTCCAGCAGGGCATCGACGTTCCCCTCGACGATGTAGGGGTCCTCGTGCTCCTCGACACCGATGCCGTGGCCGGTGCGATGCATGAAGAAGGCCCCGAAGCCGGCGTCGTCGATCACCGATCGAGTGGCTCTGTCGACCTGTTGACAGGGCACTCCCGGTCCCCCGGCACCGACACCGACCGACTGGGCGGCGAACAGCACTTCGTAGACCTCGGCCTGACGTGCCGATGGTCCGGCGGTGACGACGCACCGGGTGATGTCGGAGCAGTACCCCACTCCCCAGTCGTCGAGCATCGTCCCGCCGAAATCGCAGAGGACGACCTCACCACGTCCGATCACCCGATCACCGGGCTCATGGTGAGGACTGGCCGAGTTCGGTCCGGCGGCGACGATGGCGAAGTTGACGCGTTGATGTCCCTCCTCGAGCAGGCGACGCGAGATCTCGGCCGACACCTGCGCTTCGGTGCGACCGACGAGGGCGATCTCACCGGCCTGCAACTGCGCGGCGATGCGATCGACGGCATGAGCGGCCCGACGCAGCGAGGCGACCTCGTGGGGGTCCTTCACGGCGCGGAGTGGCCC
>VERC01000152.1 GCA_018882825.1 Acidimicrobiia bacterium
GTCGACAGGTGCAGTGCGGCCCCGGGCGCATCGCCGATCGAGAGTGCCAGTGCCGTGATGGTGCCTGCGTCGATGCCCACCACCGGTGCCACCGTCTCGGGAGCGAACCGGCCGACGAAGGCGCGCAGCGCGTCGAGCGAGCGGACGCGCGCTGCGCCGTCGGCATCGAACCCGCGCGACCGGTCGATCTCGCACAACAACGCCGCCAACAGGTAGGCGTCGGTGTCGGGCACGATCTGGAGCACCTCGCCGATGGTGGGCTCGATGCGACGGGGATCGACGAACACCACGCGTCCACCCCGGGCCTCGATGGCCGCCAGTCGCTCGACCGGATCGGGCATCGACGCGAACGAACCCTTGGAGACGCGCGGGTTGGTGCCGAACAGCACCAACAGGTCGCAGTGGTCGACATCGGGGACCAGATGACGTTGGGCGCTGCCCCACAGCAACTCGCCGATGGCGAACTTGTTGGCGCAGTCCTGGGTGCCGGTGGTGAACAGGGTGGTGGACCCGGCCATGGCCAGGTACAGCGCCAGTGCCGGACCGGCCGTGGCGTTGAACGCCGCCGGATTGCCGATGTACCCGGCGATCACCGACGCCCCGTGGTCGGCGATGAGGGCGGCCACCCGGGTGCCGATGTCGTCGAGGGCCTCGTCCCAGGTGGCCTCGACGAACCGGTCACCCACCCGGCGCTGGGGTCGGTCGAGTCGATCGGGATCGTGATGGATCTCGCCGGTGAGCAGCCCCTTGTTGCAGGCGAACCCGGCGGTGACCGGATGGTCGTGATCGGGGCGCACCTTCTCGATGGTCCGCCCGTCGGCGGCCACGTCGAGCACGAGGCCACAACCCACCTCGCACAGACGGCAGTAGGTGCGGTGTCGGGTGGTCATCGCGTCCGCCGGTACTCGGCGACGATCGGGGCGAGGTCGTCGGGGGTGGCGCCATGCATGATGACCCCGTCGCATCCCAGCGCGAACTGGTTGTCGATGGCGGCCACGCACTGGGCCGGACTGCCGACGGCGGCCGGGGCCAACCACTCGGCGGGGATGAGGGTGGCCACATGCTCGAGCTGTGCGGTGGTGCCGGCCACGTCGAGACCGCGCACCGACTGCACCACTTCGTCGGCCAGGAACGCGTCGACCACCGACTCGTCCCAGCCGTTCGTGCGGGCCAGCAGATGGCCGTAGCCCTGCAGGTAGGTGCCCAGTCGACCGACGAGTTTCATCAGTCGTTCATCGGGCGCGATGTGGTCGCCGATCGTGGCGAAACAGGACCACACCTTCACCGAGTCCGGATCGCGTCCGGCCCGTTCGGCCGACTCCTTGACGGTGTGCACACATCGGGCGGTGGTCTCGTCGGTGAAGAACGTGTGCAGGACCACTTCGTCGAAGCAGCGTCCGGCCAGCTCGAGCGTCCGGGGCCCGAAGGCGACCATGCCCATGGGCAGGTACTCGTCGAGGGTGGCGTCGAGGTGCAGCACCGGCCACGAGCCGGAAGGTCCGTCGTGACCGATGATCACCTCGCCCCGGAACAGCCGACGCATCAGACCGGCGAAGTCCTCCATCTCGGCGGTGGTGATGCGACCGATACCGAACGCGTCCTGCATGGGGGCGATACCGCGGCCGAGCCCGAGGGTGAAGCGTCCTCCGGTGAGGCTCTGCATCGTGCGGGCGAAGCCGGCGGTGACGATCGGATGTCGGGTGTTGTGGTTGGTCGCCGCCGTGGAGATCCGGATGCGGTCGGTCACCGCGCCCGCCGCGCCGCACAGGGTGGCGGCCTCCTTCTTGTTGTAGCGCTCCGACACGAAGGCGGTGCCGAGTCCCAGTCGTTCGCCGGCGATGGCCTCGGCCACGATCTCCCGTGACGAGCCCGGCTGTCCGGGGAGGAGGTAGTAACCCAGTTCGGGCAGCACGTCGTCGCTCATGTCAGTCCTTGAAGGCGTAGGTCACGGGCAGTCGCTTCGGTCCGCTCACCAGGATCGAGGCCACCCGCTCGGTGGGCCCGGTCCGCTCGATGTGGGTCAGACGGGTGAAGAGTTCGCGGAACAGTGCCCGGATCTCGAGGCGGGCGATGTGGGCACCCAGGCAGTAATGCCGACCGAAGCCGAAGCCGAGGTGCTTGTCCGCGTCGGCGCGGCCGATGTCGAAGCGGAAGGGATCGTCGAAGACCCGCTCGTCGCGGTTGGCCGAGGCGTACGACAGCAGGATCCAGTCACCGCGGTGCAACGTGGTGCCGCTGGCCAGCGTGTGGTCACGCTGACACGAACGCATGAAGTGCTTGACCGGCGAGACCCAGCGGACGATCTCGTCGACCGCACTGTCGACCAGGCCCGGATCGTCGAGCAGGCGCTGCAGCTGGTCGGGGTTGCGCAGGAGAGCGTCGAGTCCGCCGGCGATGGCGTTCGAGGTGGTGTCGTGGCCGGCGGTGGCCACGATCAGGTAGTACCCGTAGGTGTCCATGTCCTCCAGCGGGACCCCGTCGATCGCGCCGTTGGCGATGACGGTGGCGAGGTCGTGGGTGGGGTCGGCTCGTCGCTCGGCGTTGAGGCCGGTGAACAGTCCGATCATGTCCATGATCACCGCCATCATCTGGTCGTCCTCGCCGACCCGTTCGAAGTCGGGATCGCTGGCGCCGAACAGTTCCTGGGTGAGTCGCAGGACGCGGGGGAACTCGGCCTCGTCGAGACCGAGGATGTCGAGGATCACCCGCAGGGGGTAGTTGACGGCGATGTCGGCGGCGAAGTCGCAGGATCCGCCGCGTCGGGCCATCTCGTCGACCGACCGGATCGCCTGAGCACGGATCTGGTCCTCCAACTGGCGCACCGCTCCGGGCTTGAACCAGTCGTTGACCAGCGCCCGATGGGAGCGGTGTTCCTCGCCGTCCATGTTGATGAGGGTGTTCACCATGGCCGGTTCCTTGGGTACGTCGAGGTCGATGCGCTCCCGGGCCCACGTCGCCATCGGCTCGTTGGTGAAGATCTCGGAGTTCCGTTCGATCTCCATCACCTCGGCGTGGCCGAGGGCGACGTGGAACGGGGTGAGGTCGGGGTAGGCGAACCGGTGGATCGGTCCTGCCGCCCGCAGTTCGGTGGCGGTCGCGTGCCAGGCGTCGTCGTCGGTGTACGCCGCGGCCTCGATGAAGATCCGCCCCCGCGGATCGGTGACCCCGATGCCGGTCATGTCGTCCCCCTGCGTCCCGGGCGCCATTGCCCCCGTCGACGTTCTAACAGTTACGGTTGGGTCCCATGCGCGGCATCCTCTCCTGGGGGGCGTACCTCCCGTATCGACGTCTCGACCGATCTGCCATCTCGGCCTTCCTCGGCCAGGGAGGCGGACGTGGCACCCGTACCGTGGCCTCCTTCGACGAGGACACCACCACCATGGGCGTGGAGGCCGCTCGGCTGGCCCTCGCCGGTGCTCGGGGCTTCTCGCCGGGGGCGCTGATCTTCGCCACTGCGGCACCGGCCTACATGGACAAGAGCAACGCTCCGGCCATCCATGCGGCGCTGCGTCTGGCCGATGACGTGCCGGCCTTCGACATGGGCGCGTCGGTCGGGTCTGCCGTCGGTTCGTTGCGGATGGCGCTGTCGACCTCGGGTGCGCGCCTGTGTGTGGCTGCCGACATGCGCACCGGTCTGGCCGGTTCGGCCGACGAGGCCAATGGTGGCGACGCCGCTGCCGCCCTGTGCATCGGTGACGGTGACGATGTGGTGGCCGAGTTCCTCGGCGCCGCCTCGGTCACCGAGGAGTTCCTCGATCGTTGGCGCACTCCGGGTGATGTGCGCTCGAAGGTGTGGGACGACAAGTTCTCCGAGTTGACCTACGTACCGGCGGCCCGTCGGGCGTTCAAGAACGCCCTGGCCGCCTGTGGTCTCGAGACCGTCGACATGGTGGCCGTGGCCGCCCCCACCGCCCGCATCGGTGCGGCCGTCGCCGGCAAGCTCGGTGTCGACAGGGTGGTCGACGACCTCACCGCCACCGTCGGATCGACCGGTGCGGCCCAACCGGCGTTGTTGCTGTGCCACGCGCTCGAGCAGGCCGAACCGGGACGGACCATCGCCATCGTCACCTGCGCCGACGGCGCCGAGGTGCTGGTGCTGCGCACCACCGCGGCTCTGACCGCCCACACGCCGGCCCGCACCATCTCCACGCAACTGGCCACGGGTGCGCCCGTGACCTACGGACGATTCCTGTCGTGGCGAGGGATGGTCGACATCGAACCTCCCCGTCGGCCGGAACCGGCCCGTCCCTCGGGCACTGCGGCGGCCCGCACCGTCGACTGGAAGTTCGGGTTCGTCGGCAGTCGTGATCCGCAGACCGGTGACGTGTTCCTCCCGCCCGTGCGCGTGTCGGCCGACGGCACACGGACCGACGAGATGGAGCCGATCCCGATGGCCGACGTGCGTGGCACCATCGCCACGTTCACCGTCGATCGGATGGCCTACTCGCCCTCGCCGCCGATCGTGTTCGCCGTGGTCGACTTCGATGGTGGTGGTCGTCTGCCCATCGAGTTGACCGACACCGACGTCGAGGAGGTCGCCATCGGCGGCCGCGTCGAGATGACCTTCCGTCGTCTGTTCACCGCCGACGGCATCCACAACTACTTCTGGAAGGGGAAGATGCTCCGTGGCTAGTCATGGGATCCGCGACCGCGTCGCCATCGTCGGGATGGGGTGCACGAAGTTCATCGAGAACTGGGGCCAGAGCCTCGACGACATGATGATCGACGCCGCCAACGAGGCCTATGCCTCGGCCGGCGTCACCAAGTCCGACATCGACGCCTACTGGTTCGGCACCGCGCAGAGCGCCATGAGTGGCATCGGTCTGGCCCGTGCCCTGCAGTTGCAGGACAAACCGGTCACCCGCGTCGAGAACTACTGCGCCACCGGTTCGGAGGCGCTGCGTCAGGCCTCGTACGCGCTGGCGTCGGGTGCGTACGACCTGGCGATGGTGGTGGGTGCCGAGAAGGCCAAGGACACCGGCTTCCAGGGTCTCAACGCCTTCCCCATCCCCAACGACGGGACGGCCCGGTCGCTCACCGCCGCCGCCATGTTCTCCATGATCGTGCCGGCCTACGGCAAGAAGTACGGCGTCGACGACGAGACGATGCGCGAGGTGCTCAGTCACATCGCGGTGAAGAACCATTTCAACGGTGCCCGCAACGAGCGCGCGCAGTTCCGCAAGGAGATCACCCGCGAGACGGTGGAGAAGTCACCGAAGATGGCGGGCTCGCTCGGCGTGTTCGACTGCGCCGGTGTGGCCGACGGTTCGGCGGCGGCGATCGTGTGCCGGGCCGAGGACGCGCACAAGTACACCGACAAACCCATCTACGTGAAGGCGTTGTCGTTCATCGCCGGCAACGGTGGCGGACTCACCGATCCGACCTACGACTACACGACGTTCCCGGAGATCGCCGCGTGCGCCATCGACGCCTACGCGCAGGCCGGGGTCACCGATGCCCGGGCCCAGGTGGCCATGGCCGAGGTGCACGACTGCTTCACGCCCACCGAGTTGGTCCTCATGGAGGATCTCCAGTTCTCGGCTCGGGGCACGGCGTGGCGCGATGTGCTCGACGGCGTGTTCGACCTCGACGGTGAACTGCCGGTGAACCCCGACGGTGGACTCAAGTCGTTCGGACATCCCACGGGTGCCTCGGGCCTGCGCATGATGTTCGAGGCGTTCCTGCAGTTGCGGGACGAGGTGCCCGAGGAGCGGCGCATCCACTCGCTGTCGGAGAAGCGCAAGTTGGCGCTGACCCACAACCTCGGTGGCTACCCGGGTGAGATGGTGTCGTTCATCTCGCTGCTCGGCGCCGAACTCGACTGAGTCGCCCCGATCAGTCGGGCAGGGAGTGACCGAACCCGCGCATGGACCTCGATGAACTGGCGCGCCGATCGGCTGTCGCGCAACTGATCCTCTCGTGGCGATTCCCGGAGCACTAGATTCCGGCCGTCCGAATTCACCATCGGCCCGGCCCCTGCGACCGTGGGGCAGCCTCCACACAGGGGTACCGCTCCATGAAC
>VERC01000153.1 GCA_018882825.1 Acidimicrobiia bacterium
GGCCATCTGGGTACGCTCTGTCGGACCGCCAACGAACGGGAGCACCATGACCGGCGTCCACATCGTGACGGACAGTTCCTGCGATCTGACCGACGAGGAGACCACGGCCAACGGGATCGGTGTGGTGCCGCTGTCGATCCGGTTCGGCTCCGAGGAATTCGTCGATCGGGAGGAACTCGGCGTCGACGAGTTCTATTCGAAGATGGCCAGCACCGGGCTGCTGCCCGAGACCGCCGCACCGTCGCCCGGCCGATTCGAGCAGGCCTTCCGGGGCGCGGCCGCCGTCGGAGCGACCGCGGTGGTGTGCATCAACCTCTCCGGTGAACTGTCGGCCACCGTCCAGTCGGCCCGCAACGCGGCGACCGCCGTCGCCGGGGACATCGACGTCCGGGTGATCGACAGTCGGTCGCTCACCGGAGGACTCGGCACGATGGTGCTGGAGGCAGCCGCCGCCGCCCGGAACGGCGCCGATGCCGACGCCGTCGTCGCCCTCGTCGACTCCATGATCGGACGTACCGAGATCTACGGCGCCCTCGACACCCTCGAGAACCTGAAGAAGGGTGGGCGCATCGGGAGTGCCAAGGCGCTGCTCGGTTCGATGCTCTCGGTCAAGCCGCTCATCCACATCGGCGACGGGGCCGTCGAGGAGGCGGGCAAGCAGCGCACGCGCCGACGCTCACTCGAGTGGTTGCGCGACACGTTGTTCGCCGAGCCCGTGGTCGAGAAGTTGTCGATCCTCCACGGTGGAGCCGCCGATTACGACGAGTTCCTCGACATGATCGCCGAGCGCTATCCACGCGACACGATCCGCACCGGGAAGATCGGTGCCGTCATCGGCACCCACGGTGGTCCGGGTGTGATCGGCATGTGTTACCTGCGGGGCTGATCCAGACCGCGTGACCGACGCCGACGCACGACACGACGGCGACCGCTTGGTCGATCGCCGACTCGCCGGTCGCTATCGGATGGTGCGGCCGATCGCGTCGGGCGGGATGGCCGAAGTGTGGGAGGCCCACGACGAGACGCTCGGTCGGGCAGTGGCGGTCAAACTCCTGCATCCCCAGTTCGCGGCCGATCCCACGCTGCGGACACGGTTCCACAACGAGGCGGTGGCGGCCGCTCGACTGAGCGACCCGCGCATCGTGGCCATCCTCGACACCGCCGATCTCGACGGGCGCGAGGCGATCGTCATGGAACTGGTGCGGGGACGGACCCTGCGGGAGTGGCTCGACGAGCGCACTGCGCTGGAACCGGTCGAGGTGGTCCACATCGGCGCCGAGGTGGCCAGTGCGCTGGCAGCCGCCCACCGAGCCGGTGTCATCCATCGCGACATCAAGCCGGCCAACATCCTCCTGTCCGACGACGGACGAGTGATGGTGACGGATTTCGGCATCGCCAAGGTGCTCGATGCGCCGGACCTGACCCGCACCGCCCAGGTGCTGGGCACCGTCAAGTACCTCGCCCCCGAGCAGGTCGAGGGCGGACCGGTCGACGGTCGAACCGACATCTACGCGCTGGGAGCAGTGCTGTACGAGATGCTCTGCGGGGAGCCACCGTTCCGAGCGGAGACACCGGCGGCGCTGGCTCTGGCCCGGATGCACCGCGACCCCACCCGACCATCGGCGATCCTTCCGCGGGTTCCCGTCGACCTCGACGAGACGATCATGCGAGCACTGGCCCGCACTCCAGCCCAGCGATGGTCGACGGCCGTGGACCTGCGCGCCGCGTTGCTGGCCACGCGTCCCGACGTGCTCGCAGAGGACCGACGCAACGACGACGATCCGGTTGCGGTGGCTCACCCCCGCCCCCGCCGCCGACGTTCGGGGATGGCGCTCGCCGTGATCATCGTGGCCGTGCTCATCGTGCTCGGACTCCTGCTGGCCGGTACTCCGTTCGGACATCGACTGTTGTCCTCCGCAGCACCGACAGCGCGAACGCCGGCGCCGATCGACCGACCCGAGCAGCCCACTCCCCCGAGCGTGCGACCCGCCCCCGGGTAGAGTCCGGTCATGGAGACCGGATCGGGAACGCCCGAGGAGCCGACGACCAGGCCCCCGAGGCCGACGCCGCCGCTGCCCTCGATCCCTTCCCTGAGCGGCGGGGACTGGCCGGCGCAGGCGGCCGATGCCATCGTCGACACCGTCGGCCGCATCCGGGACCGGACCACCGTGCCGATCATGCGACTGGCTCGGGCGACCGTCTTCGGCGTGTTCATCGGCACGTTCGTGATCGTGCTCTGCGTGCTGCTCATCGTCGGACTGATCCGTCTCCTCGACGAGATCCTGCCCTCGGGCGTGTGGCTCCCCTATCTGGTGCTCGGGGTGGTCGTGACCGGACTCGGGTGGCTGTTGTTCCGCAAGCGCGACGACGTCACCGCCGTCGGGAATGATCGAGGCCGCTGAGCGGTTCTCCCTCTTCCCGACGTCGACCCCTCCCCCATCCGTCGACGCCCCGAGGTTCCCATGTCCGACATCCGCAACGTCATCATCATCGGTTCGGGCCCGGCCGGCCTGACCGCCGCCATCTACACCGCCCGGGCCAATCTCGAACCGCTCCTGCTCGAAGGGGAACCGTCGTCGACCAGTGACCAGCCGGGTGGTCAGCTCATGCTCACCACCGAGGTGGAGAACTTCCCCGGATGGCCCGACGGGATCATGGGTCCGGACCTGATGGTGCGCATGCGCGAGCAGGCGGCGCGCTTCGGCACCGAGATCCAGACGGTGAAGGCCAGTCGCGTCGACCTGACCGAGCGCCCGTTCCGGGTCTGGGTGGGTGACCCCTCCGGTGAACCCACCTACACCGCCCGCTCGGTGATCGTGTCGACCGGCGCCCAGTCGCTCATGCTCGGTCTCCCCGAGGAGTCACGACTCCTCGGTCACGGTGTGTCGACCTGCGCCACCTGCGACGGGTTCTTCTTCCGCGACCACGACATCGCCGTCGTCGGCGGCGGCGACTCGGCGGTGGAGGAAGCCCTCTTCCTCACGAAGTTCGCCCGCACGGTCACGCTGGTGCATCGTCGCGACGAGCTCCGTGCCTCCAAGATCATGCAGGACCGAGTCTTCGCCAACGAGAAGATGCGCTTCGCGTGGAACAGCACCGTGTCCGCCATCCATGGCGACACCACGGTGGAGGGCGTGACGCTCACCGACACGGTGACGGGGGAACAGCGTCCGCTGGCCGTGACCGGCCTGTTCGTCGCCATCGGCCATCGCCCCAACACCGATCTGTTCGTCGGGCAATTGGACCTCGACGACAACGGTTACCTCGTCACCCACTCCGGGGCATCGACGAGCGTCGACGGGGTGTTCGGATGTGGTGACGTCCAGGACCACGTGTACCGCCAGGCCATCACCGCCGCCGGTTCCGGCTGCATGGCCGCCATCGACGCCGAACGTTGGCTCGAGGCCCAGGGCCACTGACCGACTCATCCCACCCCACCATCGAACATCTGTACGAAGAGGAGAACCATGTCCGAGTCAATCGCCACCTACACCGACGCCACCTTCGATGAGCAGGTCGGTTCGTCGACGGTCCCCGTCGTGGTCGACTTCTGGGCCGAATGGTGCGGCCCGTGCAAGATGATCGCGCCGGTGCTGGCCGAGATCGCCGAGGAACAGTCAGGTCGACTGACCATCGCCAAGCTGAACGTCGACGACAATCCCGACACCGCTCGCCGTTTCGGTGTGATGAGCATCCCGACCATGATCGTGTTCAAGGACGGGGCCGAGGCGGCCCGAATCGTCGGGGCCAAGGGCAAGTCGCAGTTGTTGGACGACTTCGCCCCCTTCCTCGACTGATCGATCACTGACCACAGGTTTGTCCACAACCTGTGGAACCCTCTACCGCTACTGACGGTCGAGGAAGAGGTTCACAGACGACCGTTGCCACGGCCGGCCCGCCGCTCAGTCGAGCATGGGCCGGCCGTCGACGATGGTGGTGACGATGCGCGCCAGGTCGTCGAAGTTCGAGTACTCGATCACGATGCGTCCCTTGGAACGACCGGAACTCACCGAGACCCGGGTGTCGAGATGCTCGGCCAACAGGCCTTCGGCCTCGAGGTCGGAGGCCGCCTTCACCGTCGCCACCGGGCGCGGTTGCTCGGTTCCCCCGTCCGTCGACGTCGCGCCGTGCTCCCTGACTCGTTCCTCGACGTCGCGGACGGAGAGGCGTTCGTTGACCACGGCCTTGGCCAGGGACTCCTGGAACGAGCGATCAGGGGTTCCGAGCAGGGCCCGGGCATGACCGGCCGTGAGACGACCATCGCGCAGGAGTCGCTGGATGCTGGCCGGGAGCTGGAGAAGTCGCAGGGTGTTGGCCACCGACGAACGGCTGCGGCCGACACGGGTGGCCACCTGATCCTGGGTCATGGAGAACTCCTCCATGAGCCGCTGATAGGCCGCCGCCTCCTCCAGGGGGCTGAGATCCTCACGGTGGAGGTTCTCGACCAGCGCCTGTTCGAGGGAGTCCCCGTCCTCCACCGGTCGGACGATGGCGGGGATGGTCTGGAGTCCGGCCCGCTTGGCCGCCCGCCATCGCCGCTCGCCGGCGATCAGTTCGAACGCGTCCTCGCCGGTCTGACGCACGAGGATCGGTTGCAGCACGCCCACCGCTCGGATGGAGGCCGACAGACTGACGAGTGCCTCCTCGTCGAAGTGATCCCGGGGCTGATAGGTGTTGGCCACGATGGCGGCGATGGGGAGTTCACGAAGTTGTCCCCCTGCGTCGTCGAGCCCTTCGGTCGACGGGGGGATGAGGGAACCGAGCCCCTTACCGAGTCCGCTGCGGCGTGCCACCACTGACCTCCTTCGCCAGTTCCCGATAGGCGTTGGCTCCCTGACTACTGGGATCGAAGGTGATGATCGGCTGACCGAAGCCGGGTGCTTCCGACAACCGGACCGACCGGGGCACCACCTCCTGACAGACCTTGTCGCCGAAGTGTTCCCGCACGTCCCGCACCACCCCGTCAGCCAGATTGGTGCGGGTGTACATGACGAGGACGATGGCGCTGATCTCCAGCACCGGGTTCAGGCTCTTCTTGATGAGCGACACGTTCTGGGTCAGCTGGGTCAGGCCCTCCAGAGCGAAGTACTCGCACTGGATGGGAACGAGGACCTCGGTGGCCGCAGCCATGGCGTTGACGGTGAGCAGGCCCAATGACGGCGGGCAGTCGATGAGGACGTAGTCGTAATCCTCCTTCACCGAGTCGATCGCCATCTTGAGTCGCATCTCCCGACTGAAGGCGGGGACGAGTTCGATCTCGGCGCCCGCCAGATCGAGTGACGCCGGGGCCACGAACAGGTTGCGGACGACGGTGCCCTCGATGATGTCCTCCAACGGCGTGTCGTGGAGGATCACGTCGTACATCGAGCCCTCCAGGGCCCGAATGTCGACTCCGAGACCGGTGGAGGCGTTTCCCTGCGGGTCCAGGTCCACGACCAGGGTCCGGAAACCCAACTCGGCCAGACAGGCCGAGAGGTTGATGGACGTGGTGGTCTTTCCCACTCCGCCCTTCTGATTGGCCACGGCGATCACTCGGGGAAGGGCACGCTCGGCCGAGATGGGCCGGGCTGCCTCCACCACTTCCTCCGCCACCCGGATGTTGGCAGGCACCTGCACGGCTCGCTCAGTCCCTTTGGTTCCGGGGGTGTCGTCGGCAGTCATGCAATCGAGCTCTCTCCGTCGGGGGAATCCGGAAGCGTGCGCACGAGCGTCCTGAACGACCCGCACGCCGAGAACCATCCTGCCGTGGTCGGCGCCATGGGTCAAGGATCGAACGTTTCACGTGGAACACGCCGACCGGGATCACTCTCGAGCAAGCCGTGTGTGTTCCACGTGAAACCAACTCGGTGCGACCGACCGACGCGGACGTTCCACGTGAAACGCTGGTCCTCAGAAGAGTGGGCGCTTGGCGGGAAGCCCCACACGACGGGGAAAGACGTCCGGGCACGGCTCGGCCTGCAGGACCACCTGCACACCCCCACCAGCCTCGACGACCGTCATCCCCAGTGAGG